>DATIED010000433.1:0-4082 GCA_035455965.1 Spongiibacteraceae bacterium | reverse complement strand
GATCGAAGTGCCTCTCTGGGATGCATCGCAGGTTACCGACTCCGACGAGGATGTGGTGATCTCGCACAACTGGGACGAACTACGACGCTCGATGTGGGATTACGTCGGCATCGTACGCACCAATAAACGCTTGCAACGCGCGCTGCGGCGCGCGGAATTGCTGCAGCAGGAAATCGCCGAGTACTACAGCAACTATAAAGTGACTAACGATTTACTCGAGCTGCGCAATTTGGCGGTGGTCGCAGAATTGATTATTCGCTCTGCGCTGGCGCGCAAGGAGAGTCGCGGCCTGCACTACACGCTCGACTACCCCGATATGCTGCCGGAGCCGCGCGACACCGTCCTAACACCGGCCAACTATGCAGCGGCCGCGATTTAATCGACGCGGTCGCCGAATACCGGCATATGCCTTAGATGCATGCGCAAACGACGTTGCATGTCGCTCGTCAAATTATCCGGCAGCAAGCTGAAAACTCGCGTTTTACCGCTGCCTTCCTCGCAAAACCGCAGCACGATCAAGCCGGGCCACACGGTCGCATGCCGTAGCGTCAACAGGTTCTCGTGCGTCGCGCCGCTCCATAGCCAAGTATCGCTCTGCCATAGCAAACAGCCGGGCGATTGCGCATGGCGCTGTAGCAATGCGCGCCAGTGCAACAGTAAAAATACAACGCACGAGCAGCGCACATAAATGTTAAGAGCGGAGTGGAGAATTGCCATCACCGCGCATAGCGCCAATAGACTCAGCGCAATACGCAGATAGCGCGACGGCTTTAACTCAAGCCGCAGGGGCTCTGGAGAAAACGATGATTTGGTCGACAATCCCTGTCAGCTCCGGGTCGGTGGGGCGCTGGCTCTGCATGAACCAGGCGAACAATTCCGTATCCTCGCATTCGAGCAGCCGCACATAGCGCTGCTGATCGATCGCAGCTAGATCGCGCAAACGCCGCTCGACAAACGGCAATAGAATTAAATCGAGCTCAAGCATGCCGCGGCGGCTGGCCCAATAGGTGCGGTTGAATTCCGACTCTGACATCATCTGAAATGTGGCACTCGTTGAGGCGTAGGTTGTAAGAACTAGATTATTGGCTGGCAATGCTTACGACTAATGGCAATTTCAGTACAGTATCTGCGTTTTCAATTAGCCCGGTGAAACGCGTAGAATGCACTGCGCATCATTATACCGATTACCAACTCGCATTTCCGCTGTGGATCGATTCTATGCCTGACAACTGGCCCTCTCTGCTCGCCGAACTCGGCGCTCAACTAACCGATCTGGGCGATGTCGTCTTCCCCGGCGCGACCGAATCGTTCGCGACGCTGGATAGCCACACGGTAATTATGCCACTCGCGCAATACGGATTTCTCTCCGTGCAGGGCCCGGAGAGCGCAAAGTTTCTGCAGGGCCAGCTCACCTGCAATGTTCTGGAGGTCGATGCCGCGCGCAGTACCCCGGGTGCGTATTGCACACAAAAAGGTCGCATGCTCGCCAGCTTTCAACTCGTGCAGCGCGAGGCGGATCATTATTGGCTGCGCATGCGCAGCGATCTGCTCGAAAACAGTCTGCGCATGCTGAGTAAATATGCCGTATTTTCCAAAGCCAAATTAGCGATTCGCGACGATATTGCGGTATTTGGCCTGCACGGCACCGGCGCCCGCGCGCTGTTGCAAAGTATTTTTGGCGAACTGCCGCACGACATAAACGCCAGCATCGTGGTCGGCGACAGTTTGATTTTACAGCGCGACGAAGGCGGCATCTGGTTTGAATGCTGGCTGCCGCTGACAACCGCTAACACCTTTTGGCAACGCTGCCGCGAACATTGTGGCGCAGCCGGCAGCGATTACTGGCGCTGGTTAACGATTCGCGCCGGTCTCGGCGAGGTCTCGGCGGCAACCGCCGAGTTATTTATTCCACAGATGCTCGACTATCACTTAAACAGCGCGGTGAGCTTCAAGAAAGGCTGTTATACCGGCCAGGAAATCATCGCGCGCACGCATTATCGCGGCCAGGTCAAACGCCATCTGCTGCGCGCCACCTGCGATGGCGCCGCTCCCGCTGCGGGCAGCGAAATCATCGACGGTAACGGTCGAGCTATCGGCAATGTCGTCGATAGCGTAGCAAACGGCGACGCCCGGACCGAATTGCTGGCCGTGCTCGGCGATACCGATCTGGCCTTGGGCACGACTAAACTCGCCGCCAACGACGCCGTTCTCAGACCCGTGCCGGCGCCAGGCCAATAGCCCCGCCGTATGCTATAAATTAAGCCAGCTACACTCTTTCAATCCGCAGTTTTCAGGAATACCCATGAGCGAGTTAATCGAACAGGTCCGCAGCGAGCTCCTGCATGCCATCGACACCGACCAACTGGTGCTGCCGACGCTGCCGGAGGTTGCGCTGAAAGTGCGCGAGGCCAGCCAGGACCCCGATGTCGACGTGGTAACCCTGACCAAGGTTATTCAAAACGATACCGCTGTCTCCGCCCGCATTGTCAAAGTTGCGAACAGTCCTCTGCTGCGCGCGAGCCGCCCAATAGAAGATCTGCGCATGGCGGTCAGCCGCCTCGGTATCAATTACACCTGTAACCTCGCCACCAGCCTGGCAATGCAACAAATGTTTCAGGCTACTTCGGACCTGGTCGACGAGCGCATGCGCGCGGTGTGGTCGCACAGCACCGAAGTCGCCGGCATAGCCCACGTGTTGGCGCGCCACTACACCCGACTGAAACCCGATCAAGCAACGCTCGCCGGCATCGTCCATCAAATCGGCGTCCTACCCATCTTGACCTACGCGGAAGACAATCGGCGTTTGCTGAAAGACCCGGCAATATTGGATGCGATCATCGCCGAACTACATCCGCTGCTGGGCCGCAAAATTCTCGAGGCGTGGGATTTTCAGGCTGAATTGATCGTCGTGCCCGAAGAGCATCTCAATTTCGAGCGCGAAGTCAGCAATGTCGATTATGCCGATGTGATCATGGTTGCAAATTTACAAAGTTATATCGGCAGCGATCATCCGCTCACGCAAATGGATTGGTCCAATATCAGCGCCTTCGAACGGCTCGGTTTGTCGCCGGAAATTAATACCATGGAGGTAGAGGACTTATCTGCCGACATGGAAGCGGCGATGGCGCTCCTGCAGTAGAGCCAGTTGTTAGTTGTTCGATATTAGTTGTTAGTCAGGGCATACCACGAAGTCTTTAACCAACAACTAGCGACCGACAACTAACAACTGCGCTGCCTCATTGAGGCAGCGCCCAATCGATCGGCGCCATGCCGTGCTGCTGCAAATAATGATTGGCTTTTGAAAAATGTTTGCAGCCTAAAAAACCGCGGTGCGCCGACAACGGCGATGGATGCGGCGCAGTCAGTACCAGATGCCTGCTACGGTCGATCAGCTGGCCTTTTTTCTGCGCGTAACTGCCCCACAGCAAAAATACCAGATGTTCGCGCTCGCGATTCAAATGCTCGATACAGCTATCGGTAAACGCCTCCCAACCACGTCCCTGATGCGAGTTTGCATTCGCGTGCTGTACAGTCAATACCGCATTCAACAGCAGCACGCCCTGCTCGGCCCAATGCTGCAGATAACCGTGTCGACTGATTGGAATGTTTAAATCGATTGCGAGTTCTTTAAATATATTGACCAGTGACGGCGGCGTCGGCACGCCGGGCAGCACTGAAAAACACAGGCCGTGCGCCTGACCCGGACCGTGATACGGATCCTGGCCCAAAACAACGACTTTAACCTTATCGAACGGCGTCGAATTCAGCGCGTTAAACCAATTGTCGCCGGCCGGATAAATGACCTTGCCGGCTTGTTTCTCCTCGCGCAAAAACGCTTTCAATTGCACCATGTAGGGCTTATCGAATTCATCGCCCAGCACGCGCAGCCAGGATGTATCGAGTTTTATTTGCGATTTTTTAATAGCGCCCTGCCCATCCATTTTTTAGCTGGCAACAATGAGTTGAGGATCGTCGCGCCGCACCAAAGGTTGCTTCGCTTTGCGCTCGTAGCGCTGCGCCGGGGTGTTGATGATGTCGGTCAATGCCGGCGCGTGATACGAAATCTTCACCTGCTGCGAATC
>DATIED010000432.1:0-2062 GCA_035455965.1 Spongiibacteraceae bacterium | reverse complement strand
CGCTCCACGTCGCCACCGCCGCCGCCCATTCCGGCACCACCTCGCTGATGACAGCCAAGCGCATGCGCAGATCCTCGCCGCGTTTGTGATCGTGCGTCGCAGTCGCCAGTAGCGCATGCGGAAAATCGCGCGCGCGCGCTTCGCACTCGCGGTAAAAATCCTGTGCGGCAAGATGGAACTGACCGGGATTAGCGCCGACTTCATTGCGCGATAATAAGCGGCCGTGACGATAAAACGCCGTATCCTCGACCGACTTTGCCGCCACCGGCGAACTAAGCTGCTGGAACCGGGCAATGGCACGCAGACGCGCGCGGCGCGCGGAATTCGATGTCAGCTGCAACGGCGGTTCGCCGCCCAGCCACGCATCGATCAACGCTAATAGCGGGCGCTCATTCGAACGGCAGAACGAACTCGCCGCGGCCACGGTCTGCGCCATGACCTCCGTATCGGCGGGGCTACGACCGCGCGCATCGGCATACAGTCGATACACCGGAAATTGCACCAGTATTTCGGTGAGTACGCGCCGAATCGCCGCCAGACTCCAATCGCGTGTCAGCGCATCCCGACGCGCAATATTATGCAAAGCGTGCGCACATGCGCTGAAATCGGCCGCCAGCAATTCCTGTGGCACGCGGCGGCGCGCTGCTTTTTCCTCATTGTCGAAATTGCCGCTGCGGCCGCTAAAGCTCTCCCACAATTGCGTCAGCGGTTGCTCGGCACGCGGCGCGTGAAATAAAGCGCCGACGGTATTCATAAAAGAATAACCGGTGGTGCCTTGCACGCGCCAATCGCGCACCAGACGCTCGTTGGCACCGAGAATTTTTTCGACCAGGATATAAGGGTCGCCGCGCGGTGCCGATGGCGGCCGCTGTTGTGTCAGGCGCCCCAACCGGTAACGCAGGCGTCGGCAGTAGGTGCGAGGATCCGCCAGACCATCGATATGATCGATGCGCACGCCGTCGATCAGGCCCTCCGCATAGAGCCGAAAAATCGTTGCGTGCGCGATCTCGAATACCGCCGGTTCCTGCACGCGAATTCCGGCCAGCTCGATGACATCGAAGAAGCGGCGCCAGTTAATTTCATCGGCTGCCGTGCGCCACCAGGCCAGCCGATAATGCTGACGCTCAAACAGGCGGTGCAAACGCGCCAGCGCAATCTCCGTGCGCGCGTTGTACGCATCGAGCAAATTGCGCACCGCGCGCTGCAGCGCCGGATCGCGCACCACGGTTTGTGCGAAATCGTTGCAGATCGCTTCGAAGCGGCTGCCGCGCGCGCCGCGCTGATCGCCCAGCGCATTGCGCAGCAGCGAGGCATGCGCGGCGAATTCATTATTAGTACTGTGCAACAGCAATGCATAAGAAGCCGGTGCCAACGGCAGCCGATGTTCAAAATAGCGAGCATAAAAGCGTCCGGTTGCGGCATCAAAACATAATTCGATATCGGCTAATGCTTCGCCGTATGGCTTGCCGAGCAGCGGCACCAATACGCGTCGCGTTAAAGCGGGATCGGGCACATCCCAATCGATATCGAAAAAATTCGCATAGCGGCTCGCCGGCCCCCACTCCAGAACATCCAGCCAAATGCGATTGTCGGCGCCGCCGACCGCCATATGGTTGGGCACGATATCGACCAGTAAACACATACCGTGCGCACGCAACGTATCGACCAGCGCGCGCAAACCCTCCTCGCCACCCAGCTCGGCATTGACCGCGCCGTGATCGACAATATCGTAACCGTGCTGCGAGCCGGCACGCGCCGTCAAAATAGGACTCACATAAAAATGACTAATACCCAAACTCGCCGCGTACGGCACCCAGCGACGCGCTTGCGAAAAATTAAAATCTTTATGTAATTGCAAGCGCAGCGTAGCGCGCGGCAGCGTCGTTGCCGCGCCGCGCATTAATGCGTGGTCGGCCAGCACGGAATCGCTCGCTGCGGCCTGCAACACATGGATAGCCGGATGCCGGTCGGCAGCTATGGGGTTATTCATACGCCGCTCGCCTCCGCAGCTATCTCCAGCCAAACCGCGGTGGCGTTGCCCAGCAAATGACCGCGCACAACT
>DATIED010000431.1:0-3555 GCA_035455965.1 Spongiibacteraceae bacterium | reverse complement strand
CATCGCGAAAACCGTAGGTATTTCTACTGAGGCGGTGGATTTTCGCAGTCCACCGGCCCCGATTCTAAATTTAGTGTAATGCTTCCCCCTGCAATCCTTGTGTATATTTAGTGTCGAGGCTAACGTCATTAAGTATTGCGTCGGCGAGACCCGCGAGGTCGCTAATGGTATTTGCATTATTAATCAGCCATTGCACGATTCATTTTTCGGTATTTATTCATTGCACGGCAGGCCGCGAACCTGCGAGGAGATTGTAGTCATGAGCAGCAAACGTTATTCATTGCCGATACCATTCGGCTGGTATTTCGTCGGCTACAGCCAGGAGCTCAAGGTCGGCGACGTCAAACCGCTGAAATACTTCGGGCGCGAGCTGGTCATGTTCCGCACCGAGAGCGGCGAGGCGAAAGTCCTCAATGCGTACTGCCCACATTTGGGCGCGCATCTTGGTCACGGTGGCAAGGTCGAAGGCGAAAGCATTGCCTGCCCATTCCACGGTTGGCAATTTAACGGTGGCGGCCAATGCACTTCGGTGCCTTACGCCAAGAATATGCCGCCGAAAGTAGCTGGCGGCAAACAGGCCATCTACGCGTATCCGGTGGTCGAGAAGAATCAGGTCATCTGGGCCTGGTACCACCCCGAGCAGATCGCGCCGACCTTCGACGTAATGGATATGCCCGAGTTCACCAGCTCCGACTGGACCGCGCTGGTTCCGAGCGAGTGCCCGACCTGGACCATGAACACCACTATCCAGGAAACCGGGGAAAATGCCGTCGATGCCGCGCACTTCATTTACGTGCACAACGCGATCGATATTCCGGCCGGCGAAACCAAGATGGAAGGTCCCGTCCGTCACACCGAATATGACTCGAAGGTTCCGGCCTTCAACGAAGACGGTACTCTCGATACCAGCGGCCGTACTGCCATGACTCACCTGGTGGCTATTGCCAACGGTCCGGGCCAAACCTCGAACCGCTTTACCGGTGCGGTCGAAACATTGCTGATGGGCGTGGTCACGCCGGTCGACGATCAAAGTCTGGAACTGCGCTTCCTGTTCACGCAGCCGAAAGGTTTGAGCGATGTGAAGAAGATGCTGGCCGAGGGCGTTAAGTACAACCTGGTCGATCAGGTTCAGAATGATATTCCGATCTGGGAACATAAGGTCTATCTGGAAAGTCCGACCCTGTGCGACGGCGATGGCCCGATCCATCAATACCGTAAGTGGTTCCGTCAGTTCTATGCGGAGTCCGCGCCGACACCGCTGAAAGCGGTCGGCTAGTCCGGGGCAAACAGGTAATTAGTCAGGTAGCAAACGGATAAATAGCGGCGACAGCCGTTTCAGCAACACCCAAAACGGGCCTTGGCGGGCCCGTTTTTTTTTACTGTATACTCGGCGCGGCGGAACTATAAAAACAACGCGAGCGCTGCCCAGCGTAGCCCTCGATTAGCAGCGGGTCGACGTCCATGTTCATCGATCGGTTTATTCATCCGGATTTATTGGCAGTTTCAGAGCAGGCATATCGCGCGCGCGTACTGGCGGGCATCATCGCGCTCTATAGCGTGATTATCGGCGCGACGATTATTTACGCCGTCGCGCTGGCACCGATCCCACAGAGCAGTATTCAAATCACCGTCGTGTTATTGCTGGCCTTGATCGGCGGCTACGGAACAATCCTGTTTGTATTGCGGCAGCGCGGCGCGTACGAGTTTTGTTGTCATCTCACCATCGGCTTTTCGGCGCTGACTGTCGTCGGCGGTGTAGTGGTTTCGGGTGGCCCGCTGGTATCGCCGGCCACGCCGGTCAACGTGGTGCCGATTATTTTAGCGTTCGTGTTGATGGGGCAGCGCGCCGGGTTGTTGTGGGCGCAATGGGTGCTGCTGATGCATCTGGCGATGGTGCTGCTCGGTATGCGGGTACTGCAGTATCCGCAATTGCTCGATACCCGTTTCATGATCGTGCATCACGCCATTCACTGGGCGGTGACTTATCTCGCCATCATCGGTTTGATGATGGTGTTCAATAGCATCAATTCGCGCTTGAAGCTGGAGCGCGACCTGGAGCGCGTGCGGCTCGCGCATTTGGCTTCGCACGATCCGTTAACCGATCTCCCCAATCGCAGCGGTTTCGACGACGAGCTCGATAAATCGATCGCCCGCGCCGACCGCGATGCCGGTCTGGTGGCGTTGCTGGTGCTCGATCTCGACGGTTTCAAGCCGATCAACGATGCGCTGGGGCACGCGGCCGGCGATGTGGTGTTAAAGGCGGTCAGCGATCGGCTGCGCAATAATGTACGCGTCAACGATACCGTGGCGCGGCTCGGCGGCGACGAGTTCGCGGTGATTCTGGAAGGCGTGCAGGACGCAGCGGTAGTGCGTAATATCGCGCTGAAAATTAATCGCGTATTGAGCGAAGCAATTGCATCGATCCCGCGCGAGTTGACGGTCAGCGCCAGTATCGGCATCGCGTTGCATCCGCTGCATACCCGCGATAAAAGTCAACTGATCAAACTTGCCGACACAGCGATGTACGAAGCGAAGAAAGCCAAAAACTGTTGCTGCGTGTACAGCGCGTCGATGGTTATGGCGGAGACGAATTAAGCGCTGCGCTTTTTCGCATCGATACGCGTCGGCGGCGGACGAATTACGCTATGATCGACAAAGGTGGTTTGGACCGGTGTCGATGAATTTAGGATTAATAATTATTCTACCGCTGCTCGGCGCCGCGCTGCCACTTATCGCCGGCCAGACACGCAGGCGCTGTGCGCTTGCCGCGGCCAGCGCGCCATTGTTGGCATTGCTGTGGACGCTGGCGCAGGCGCCGCATTTACTTACCGGTAAAGTGCTCACCGACGAACTGCTCGCCGCTGAGCCACTACGCGCGAGTTGGTCCTGGTTGCCGCAGCTCGGCTTGAATATCTCGTTCCGTCTCGATGGCCTGGCACTATTGTTTGTGCTGCTGATTCTCGGCATCGGCCTGCTGGTTATTTTATACGCGCGCTATTATCTTTCCGCAGCCGATTCGCTGCCGCGCCTCTATGCATTGCTGCTGTTATTTATGAGCGCGATGCTGGGCGTGGTCACCGCCGATAATTTATTGTTGTTGTGCGTGTTCTGGGAGCTGACCAGTCTTACTTCTTTTCTGCTGATCGGTTATTGGTCGCAGCACAGCGATGCGCGGCGCGGCGCGCGTCTGGCGCTGAGCGTGACGGGGGCCGGCGGTCTATCGTTGCTGGCCGGCGTGTTAATTCTCGGCAATATCGCCGGCAGCTTCGATCTCGATAAGGTATTCGCCGCGCGCGCGATTATTCAGCAGCATGCGCTCTATCCCTGTGCCCTGTTGTTAATTCTGCTCGGCGCGTTTACCAAATCCGCGCAGTTTCCTTTCTATTTTTGGTTGCCGCACGCGATGGCCGCACCGACGCCGGTATCGGCCTACCTGCATTCGGCGACGATGGTAAAGCTCGGCGTGTTTTTATTGGCGCGCCTGTATCCGGTTTTAGCCGGTAGCGATTACTGGTTTTATAGCGTGGCCGGCACGGGTTTGATTACGCTATTGTT
>DATIED010000430.1:0-2707 GCA_035455965.1 Spongiibacteraceae bacterium | reverse complement strand
CATCGCAGCGACCGCCTTGGTACCGCTGGCACTGTTAATGTTGCCGGTGGGCGTAGTTGCCACCGATAAATTCGCGCCATCGACACTCGTTTTATTCGGTACCCTCGCCGTTGCGCTGCAAATAACCTGGTGGGGAGCGGTAGCGCTGTTGCGGCGACCACTGTCGGTGAAAGGCTTTAGCCTGCAATTGCCTTCGCCGTGGCTGGCGTTGCGTCAATTGCTGATCGGCATGGCCGATCTCACAGTGGCATCGCTGGTATTGTTTCTGCCACTGTCGCAGCAGCTCGATATTTCCTATCCGGCTTTTCTATTATTGTTTCTCCTCGCGCAACTAACCGGTCTCGCCAGCCAGGTGCCGGGCGGCATCGGCGTGTTCGAGGGCAGCTTTTTATTTTTAATGCCCGACCACTACGCCTCCTCGCAGGTGCTGGCGGCGTTATTGGTTTATCGAGTGATTTATTATTTCGTGCCGCTGCTGCTCGGCGGCCTGGTGCTGCTCGGTTATGAGTTGCGCCACAACATCCTGCTGCAGTCGCGACCCGCGCGAACTTTATATAATCTCGTGCAAGGCAGTGTGCCGCAGATTTTTTCGATACTCTTATTACTGGCCGGCGCACTGTTGTTATTTTCCGGCGCGACGCCGGGCGACATCGAGCGCATTCATTGGCTGCGCTTTTTCCTGCCGCTACCGCTATTGGAGTTTTCGCACCTCGTCGGCAGTATCGCCGGTCTCGCATTATTGTTTCTGGCACGAGCGGTACTCAACCGTATCGATGCGGCGTATTTCGCCAGCATCATCGTGCTGAGTGTCGGTATCATCGCTTCATTAACCAAAGGCCTCGATTACGAGGAAGCGATTATTCTCGGCATCATGCTGCTGGCCTTCGCGCCGACCAAGCGCCATTTCTATCGTAAATCCGCGTTGCTACAGTTGGATTTGTCGAACGCCTGGCTATCGATTATCGGCGTTATCGTATTGGTATCGATCTGGGTGGGATTTTTGTCCTACCAACAGGTCGACTATTCGCACGACTTATGGTGGCGCTTTTCGTTTCACGGCGATGCGTCGCGCTTTTTGCGCTCGCTATTTGCATTGGGTGCAGTGATTGCAGTGTTCTGCATATATCGCCTGATGACGCATATTCCCGCGACGTTGACTCTGCCGGACGCGGCCGAACTTGAGCGCGCGACCGCAATCGTGCGCAATGCGCGCGACACCACTGCACATCTGGCGTTGCTCGGCGATAAATATTTTATGTGGAGCGACAGCGGTAACAGCTTTTTAATGTTCGATATTACGCGTAAGTTTTGGATCGTGATGGGCGATCCGCTGGGCGCCGCCGAAGAGCATGCCGATCTGGTCTGGAAGCTGCGCGAACTGGCCGATCGGCACGGTGCACGCGTCGCCTTTTATCAAGTGGGCACGCAGGATTTACCGCTCTATCTGGATCTGGGACTGGCGCTGTCGAAGCTGGGCGAGGAAGCCAAAGTGGATTTGACGGATTTCTCTTTATCGGGCAAGCGACGCGCCAATCTGCGGCATAGCTTCAACAAAGTGGAGCGCGACGGTGCGGTATTCGAAGTGGTGCTGGCCAGCGCGATCGAGCCTGTGCTCGATGAGTTGCAGCGAGTCTCAGCCAGTTGGATGGCGAATAAAACCGGCCGCGAAAAGCGCTTTTCGCTGGGCTTCTTTTCGCGCGATTATCTCAGTCGCGGCAATGTTGCAGTGGTGAAAATGCAGGGCCGCATCGTCGCGTTCGCCAACTTGTGGGAGCTCGATAATAAAAACGAGTTGTCGATCGACTTAATGCGCTACGATCTGGCGGCGCCGAGTGGCGTGATGGAGTACCTGACACTATCGATAATGTTGTGGGGGCGGGAGCAGGGATATAGCTGGTTTAATCTGGGCATGGCGCCGTTGTCGGGTATGGAGCAGCACCCATTGGCACCGCTGTGGCATAAAATCGGCAATAGGATATTTCGCTTCGGCCAGGAGTTTTACAATTTCGAAGGGCTCCATCGCTACAAGGATAAATTCGATCCGGTCTGGCAGCCACGCTATCTGGCAGCGCCGGCGGGGTTGTCGATGGCATCGGTATTATTGGCGGTGACGACCTTGATTTCGGGCGGCATCAAAGGCATTTTTGCCAAATAAAAATGCGCTCCTTGCCTCCCCTGCGCCGGTAGGGGAGGTGGCTCGCGCAGCGAGTCGGAGGGGTCAATTGGAACCTTGCGCCACATCGGGACCCCTCTGTCACTGCGTGACATCTCCCCTGCTAGCGCAGGGGAGACGAGTCAGTGCGTCGAATTTCTTACAGCGAAAATTTACAACGGAGAAAGCATGCAGGAATCGCAATTAATTCTGCTCGCGCTGTCGCAGGTCTTGTACGCGGGCGCGGTGGTGCTGGCGATGTGGGTGATCGATCGCGGTCGGCGCGACCGGGTGCCGCATCTGGCGGCGGCGGTGATTGTCAGTTTGTTGGGCTTTACCGCCGCCGGTTATGTTGCCTTACCGACCGCGATCGCCGGCATGATTTGTTATACGCTGATCGCCACCGTGTATTTGGCGCTGTCCGAATACTGGCGGCGGCAGGTGCGCTACGGCGGCATGGCGCTGGGCTTGCTGGCCGGGTTTCATCAGGTGCCGGGCATCGATAGCGTGCCGCTGTATTCCAAGTGGTGGGAGCACGGCAGTAGTTTATTGGCA
>DATIED010000429.1:0-6148 GCA_035455965.1 Spongiibacteraceae bacterium | reverse complement strand
CTGTTTTACCTATCAGGACTTCGCCATGACAGGCATGACGGAGGATGGTCTGGCGATCGGTACTGGTTGCGTCTATCCGGCCAGCATCAAAACGCTACCGGATCAGTTGAAGGAAATCGGCTTGAGCTGGAAAGGTTACATGGAGGATATGGGCAACGATCCGACGCGCGAGTCGGCCACCTGCGGCCATCCAGTGCTTAACAGCATCGATGGAACGCAAGGCGCCCAGGCGCCCAGCGCGGAGGTACCGCTCGGTGATCAGTACGCGACGCGTCACAACCCCTTTATGTATTTTCATTCGATTATCGACTCGCCGGATTGCGCGACCAACGTCGTCAATTTAAACGCGCTGCAAAATGATTTGAAGGCGCTCGACACCACCGCGAATTTCAATTTTATTACGCCCAATCTTTGTAACGATGGTCACGATACGCATTGCGCCAACGGCGATCCGGGCGGGCTGGTATCGGCGGACGAGTTCCTGAAAAAGTGGGTACCGATCATTATGGCATCGCCCGCGTATAAAAAAGATGGTTTGCTGATTATCAATTTCGATGAGGGTAATTACACGTTAGTCGACGGCAAGCTCACCTTTACCGGCGCGCATTGCTGTAACGAACAGGTTGGTCCTAACGTCGATCGCCCGGCGGCGCTGTTTGGCGTGATCGAAGTCAACGGCATTGGCGGCGACAATACCGGCGCCGTATTGCTGTCGCCGTTCATCAAGCCGGGCACGGTAACCAATACGCCGTACAATCATTACTCGCTGTTGAAAAGCCTGGAGGATATTTTCAAAACCAAGGGCTATCTCGGCTACGCGGGCCAGGCGGGCCTGGTACCTTTCGGCGAGGATGTATTCACTAACCGATGACGTTTAGTGCGGCAACAAATAGTCGGAAGGGCTTCTTCCCGCTAAGCGGGAAGAAGCTTTTTTCTATGCGGAGCCGGCATTTTCCGAGAGCCCGCTCGACGCTGTCGTTAGCCTGGCTTTGTGGTGTTTTGTATATCGTCACGCAACTCGCGGCGTGCGGTAAAGTCGACGCGCCGCCGGCCAGGCTTGCGCCGGTGCCAACCGCCGCCAGCGATACTCTCGCTCCCGCCGTCGCGGCGCTCGGCAAGCAAATGTTTTTCGATCCGAGCTTATCGATTTCCGGGCGTATGTCCTGCGCCAGTTGTCACAGCCCCGAGTTTGCGTACGGTCCGCCGAATAAGCTGGCGGTGCAGCTCGGCGGGCCCAATCTTACCAGCGCGGGCAAGCGTGCCGTGCCGGCGCTGGCGTATGTATTGAATCGCACGCCGCGTTGGTTTCGCGAGATCGCGACCGATCCGCGCGAACAAAATAGCGAGGCGCATCCGCCGTTCGGCGGCTTCACCTGGGATGGCCGCGTCGACAGCTTGCACGAGCAGGCGGCTATTCCCCTGCTCGACCCCAACGAAATGGGCAATATCAGTATCGAAGCGGTGGTGATTAAATTGGCCAGCGCCAGTTACGCGAATGAATTCCGTCGCGTATTCGGTGAAACTATTTTTAACGATCCGGCGCTGGCATTTCGCCAGGCGGCACACGCCATCGAGCGTTTCGAGCTGGAGGATAAAAGCTTTCATCCCTACACCAGTAAATACGATGCCTATCTGGATAAGAAAGTGCAGCTCAGTGCGCAGGAAAAGCGCGGATTGGATTTATTCAATGATCCGAACAGCGGTAACTGTGCCTTCTGTCACCCGAGCGCGGCCGGCGCCAACGGCAGTCATCCATTGTTTACCAACTATCAATTCGAAGTGATCGGCGTGCCGCGCAATTTGGAAATTCCCGCCAATGCAGATTCGCATTATTACGACCTGGGTCTATGCGGATCGAAGGCCGGGGACCGCGAAAATACGATGTTCTGCGGCATGTTTAAAACGCCTACCTTGCGCAATAGCGCGCGGCGCGGCGCATTTTTTCACAACGGTTATTTTCATACATTGGAGGATGCGGTACGTTTTTATGTGCAGCGCGATACGCATCCACAACGCTGGTATCCCCGCAAAAAAGATGGAACGATAGATAAGTTCAACGATTTACCCGAGGCTTATCGCGCCAATGTCGACACGGTGGACGAACCGCTTACGCGTAAGATTGGCGAAAAGCCCGCATGGAACGATGCGCAGATCGCCGATGTAATGGCGTTTCTGAATACGCTAACGGACGGCTATCGAGAGATTGATTCGAATTCTCCCAAGGCCCCGCATTGATAAGGTTGCCCACGCGGATGTCTGCGGGATCGACGAAATTTCAGCCAAATAAAATCGAAAAAATGCACCGAATCTACCAGGGTTGGATGTCGCAAAAAAAAAGGATGTGTTTTTGGTGCGCTTCCCTGCGGGCTTAGCACCGGGTATCCTGACTTCCTTTCGCTGTTAGTTTGTTCTGAAAATTCTTTTAAGAGTTCGCGCCGCGCGGGCTTGGCGATTGCCATACGAAGTTATGCACTTCAGCAGCCATAGGCGCTGTCGCAAAGCGCTGGCGCTCATGGGCCGCAGCGAAGGGAAGCAGGTTGAATAATGTCCTCTGAGATCGCTATAAAAGTTGAAAATTTGAGCAAGTGTTATCAGGTTTTTACGAGGTCGCATGAGCGTTTGTTGCAAATGCTGGTGCGCGATAAAAAGCAGTATTTTAGCGAGTTTTGGGCGCTGAAAGATGTTTCGTTTGCGGTAGAGCGGGGCGAGACCGTCGGTATTATCGGTCGCAACGGCAGCGGCAAATCGACGTTACTGCAGCTTATTTGCGGGACGCTACATCCCACGAGCGGCACGGTGCAAACCAATGGTCGTATTACGGCTCTGCTGGAGTTGGGTGCCGGCTTTAATCCGGAGTTTACCGGTAAAGAGAATGTCTATTTTAATGGCGCCGTGTTTGGCATGAGTCGGCAAGAAATCGATGAGCGCTACGATGCGATTGCCGCTTTTGCCGATATAGGCCAATTTATCGACGAGCCGGTAAAGACCTATTCAAGCGGCATGCTGGTTCGATTGGCATTTGCATTAAGTATCATGGCAGAGCCGGATATTTTTATAGTCGATGAGGCACTGGCAGTCGGCGACATGAATTTTAAAGCAAAATGCATGACCGCAATCAAAAGATTGCAGGACAGAGGTGCCAGTATTTTATTTGTCAGCCACGATATGACCAGTATTAAAAGCTTATGCGCCAGGGCGGTATGGTTGGAGCGTAATGCTCCGGTCCGGGTCGGTCAGGTGGCGAATATCGTCAATCAGTTTGTTAAGCTCATGCGCACGGAAGAAAATTGGCAAGGGGTGGTTTTGCCGAGCGAAGCGCTGGGAAAAAACATTGCGACTAAGGACGGTAAAATAAAAGACCGTCAAATAAGCAGCCAAGTATCGGCGGAAGAAATGTTAGTTTTCGAGCAGCGGGTCGCTCAATTCAGATACGGAACCGGAGAGGTTAAGGTTGCTAATGCTGAGTTGCTGGATTCAACCGGGCGGCCCACTACTGCCGTTGATTTTAACGAAGAAGTGAAGATAAATATTTATTTGCGGGCGCAGTGTTCCAGATTGGTTTCCGTAGTAATTCAAATACTGGACGATAAAAAAAATGACATTACCGGCGCCAGCTTTCGCACAACGGACACGCCTTATCTGCAAACCGAGGATGGCGGAAATTATCTTGTAGAATGCCGCATTAATCTACCGTTGCTCGAAGGCGAATACTCGATATTTGTGCAAGTGGCATCGCCGGCGACGCAGTCTCCCACCACGTATTACGATGCGATAAATGATGCCGTTGTTTTTCGGATCAATAATGTGGGCGAGGTCAAGACGCGTTCGAAAGTGTATTTATTTCCGGAAATTAAAGTTGTTAATCTTGATTAATCGTAGGATTTGGATTTTTAACCATGGAAAATCTACTGAATTACAATGCATTTTCTACCGATATCATGCGGCAGGAGCCTTATCGGTGGGGGTTTGCACAGAATGTTTTTTCCGCTGATTACTCCGAGGATATGGTCGCCGGCTTTCCTGTCGATAATTTTAAGGAGGTCGCCGGTTACGACGGCGAAAAAGACTACCTCTACCGTGCACGCTCTTTGGTGCATATGGGTGCCGATGAAATAACTAACCGAGATCGGTTAAGCGCCTGCTGGCAGCGGTTTGGCGATGAGGTTATATCCGCCGAATTCAGAGAGATGTTCGGTGCGCTGATTCAGAGGGATCTTGCCGAGGCGCTGCTCGAAGTTAATGTCACGGAATATTCGGCTGGCGCTCATTTAGGGCCGCATCTCGATCTTAAAGAGAAAATTGCAACGGCTGTATTTTATTTCAACGCGGATTGGAGCGTGAGTCAGGGAGGAGCGCTGCATATTTTGGGCTCAAAAAACATTGAAGATGCCGCTGCCGTCATTCCACCGATTATTGGCAACGTTGCCATTTTAGTTCGCTCCGATCGATCGTGGCATGCCGTACCGGAGTTGCGAGAAAATGTTGTGTCCTCGAGACGCAGTGTCAATGTGATTTTCCACCAGCCCGGCGCAAAGTCGACGATGTGGTAGAGTAAATATTTAATGAAATTTTTGAGGGTGGCTCAGTTAGGGACGTTTGATCTCGACAATCTGGGCGATTTATTATTTCCGCTCGTATTCGATAAATTGCTCCGTAAGCTGGAAGCCGATCTGCAAATAAAAATCGAATGCGATTTATTCGGTTTGAAAGGCGCCGGGGCAGCAACTATTTATTCGGACCAGATCGAGTGCCATCCGATCGCAGCATTTACGAGCATGGATGAAAAGTTCGCGTACGATCTGATTTTTATCGGCGGTGGCGATATTGTTCGCGAGGACGACGATGCGTTGCAGGATATATACGGCCCCTCATCCGATCGTTTTTCCTATCCGCAATTGCTTTCTCCGATAGGTAGTGCAAAAAATAGACTGGTCTTGTTGTCGCCGGGTGCACCGTTCCCATTGTCCGGCGCATTTGAAATGTATTTGCGTAATAGTTTTCAGCGACTCCTAAAGGCGAGTTTGCGCGATAGAGAATCGGCCGACATGGTTGCCGATTTGGTTTCTGGGTCTATAGAGATCGAGGTTATTCCAGATATCGTTAATGCTATTTCGGCTGTATTCTCCAGTGCGGAGCTGCAGTCTAATCGCAAAGCCATTATTCCCGAAGAGTATCTGCAGCGCGGTTATATTTGTTTCCAGGTGCGCGCGACGTTCTTTGCAGATTATTCCAGCATCGGCGAATATTTACTCGATCTGCAGCGGAAGACGGGTTTGCAGATTGTGTTGCTTGAGATCGGTCGATGTCTGGGAGACGATAAGGTTTTAAGCAAGATTGCCGAAGATTTTGGTTTTCTATATATAAATAATAGCGAGTCGGGGCGAGGTGGCGCGATTTCGATGCTGGATAAAGTATCGGTTGTTGCTGGATCGAGTGCATTTATCGGCACTAGCCTGCATGGGAACATCATAGCGCGCGCTTACCAAGTACCCTATTTTACGTTCGGTAATTCAAAGCTGATTAAAATGGCCGGATTTTTTAAATCTGTAGGAAGAGTTTGTTTTTTCGAAACCCTGCAAGATTTATTTTTAAATGTAGATGAGGTTAATCGGCAAATTAACCCGGCCGGGCAGTTTGCGGACGTTGCAGAATCCACAGCATTTATGGAAGTTTATAATTTTGTCCGGGCGAGCTTCCGTATGGCTTTAGAAGCAGCGTCGATAGAGCCATCGGCTTATTCGGCATCCGTGAATGATGTTTTTTTGCTTGCTAATGAGGATCGGCTAACGCGAATTGAAAGACTGCGGCAACTGGAAAATATGTTGCGCGAAAGAAGTGAGCACAATGCTGCGCTGCAACATGAAATCGAAAGATGCGAGCATCAGCTTGCAGTTGTTGGGCGCGAGATCGGCGAAAAAAATCGGCTGGTAGCTGCCCGCGACCAGGAGATATCCCGGCTGAATCAAGAGGCCTCTCGGTTGAACCAGGAAGTCTCTTCTCGGCAGAACGAAATGAACAAGGTATTTGTCAGTAAGTCCTGGCTGTTCACCAAGCCGTTGCGAGATTTGCGGCGGAAATTGAATGGAGGCTCATAACGCTTGGCAGGAAACGCTCAACACTCTCCCGGCTCAGCCGCATAAGTCCACGG
>DATIED010000428.1:0-5249 GCA_035455965.1 Spongiibacteraceae bacterium | reverse complement strand
CGAGCGCGCAGTCGGTACCGGCATTTCCGCCGCAACAAAAAGTCGCGTATGTATTTACCTCGGGCTCGACCGGCGTGCCGGTCGGTCACGCCAAAACCTGGGGCGCGCTGGTCGGCAGTGTGCGCGCCGCTGCGCAGCGCCTGAATATGCTCGATGGGCGCAGCTACACCATTATCGGCACAGTGCCACCGCAGCATATGTACGGCTTTGAATCGACCGTGCTGCTGGCGCTGCAGGGCGGCGCGGCACTGTGGGCCGGTAAACCGTTCTACCCCGCCGATATCGCCGCAGCGCTGAGCGCCGTGCCGGAACCGCGCGTGTTGGTTTCCACACCGTTTCATCTGCGCGCATTTATCGACGCCGAACTCGACTGCCCGGCAGTGCAGACCGTGCTCTCCGCCACCGCGCCGCTGACACCCGAATTGGCGCGCGCGGTCGAAGTATTTTGCGACGCGCCGCTGCTAGAAATTTACGGCTGCACCGAAAGCGGCCAAATCGCGACCCGGCGTCCGACCGAGCGCGAGGATTGGTTACTGCTCGATAAGATATTTATGCGGCAAAGCACTGTTACCGCCAACACGACTTCGACGGCAAAGGCAGCTAAAAAAGCTGCAACCGATTACCTCGATAACCAAATCGATAACCTCACAACGGTCGAAGGCGATTTCATCGATGGTCGCATCGAGCTCGGCGATATCATCGACATTATCGATGCGCAACGCTTTCTGTTGCGCGGGCGCAGCGCCGACTTAATCAATATCGCCGGCAAGCGCACTTCGCTGGCATTTCTCAATCATCAATTGCTCGCCGTCGCCGGCGTGCGCGACGGCTGTTTCCTGCTGCCGGACAGCGACGATGAAAATGCCATTATCCGCCTGACTGCTTTCGCCGTTGCCGATTCGTTGAGCGCCACCGATATCGTGCGCGCATTGCGCGCGCGCATCGACCCGGTGTTTTTACCGCGCCCGCTCTATTTAATTGCGCAGTTACCGCGCAACGCCGCCGGTAAATTGCCGCGCGCCGAGTTACAAAAATTGTGGCTGCATTGTTCACAAAACCAATTGGCACAAAATCAATCAGCACAAAACCAGACGGAGCCAACGCGATGACGGCCGCACCAATGCGCAGCGCCAGCCTGCCGGTCGCTATCGACCATCCGGTATTCGCCGGCCATTTTCCGGGCGCGCCGATCGTACCGGGAGTGCTGCTGATCGATTGGGCGCTCGCCGCCATCGAGGCGGCGGAAAATATCGATTTAATGCCCGGCGAGTTAAATGTCGTAAAGTTCTTGCAGCCGGTAGCGCCCGGTGCCGATTTATTATTGCGTTACACCGTCGCCGGGAATACCGACGGCGCAGCGCCGAAAATTACTTTCCGCATCGAATGCGGCGCGCATTTGATGGCAAGCGGTAGCGCGACGGCGCTGCCGCTATCAACAATGACGGATTCGGATCAATGACGCCGCGCGCCGCTGCCGCGGAGTGGACCACGCGCCCGGAGCGCAGCAATGTGTTCATTCTGCGCGTCATGACCTGGTTGTCATTGCATTTAGGCCGCACCGTTACGCGCGGCGTTTTGCACGGCATCGCACTGTATTTTTTATGGTTCGCGCCGCGCGCGCGCCGCGCATCGGCCGCCTATTTGCAGCGCGCGTTGGGCCGCAAGCCGCGCTGGGTCGATTGTTATCGGCATATTTTTACCTTCGCCGCGACCATTCACGATCGCGTCTACCTGCTGAATAATCGCTTCGATTTATTTTCGATCGAGGTGCATGGCGAGGCTGCCATGCAAGCGCTGCTGAAAAAGAATAGCGGCGTAATTTTGCTCGGCGCGCATTTCGGCAGTTTCGAAATCATTCGCGCGCTCGGCGAGCGCCAGCCCGATCTGCAAATAGCGATAGCGATGTTCGAGGACAATGCGCGCAAAATCAACGCGGCACTATCGGCGATCAATCCGAATCTGGCGCAGCATGTGATTCCACTCGGTCATATCGATACCATGCTGCAGATACAGCAGCGCCTCGAAAGTGGCGCCTGGATCGGTTTACTGGCGGATCGCTCGCCGCAACAGGAAGCATTGTTAAGCTGCGATTTTCTCGGCGCGCCGGCGCAGTTTCCACTGGGCCCGATGCGGCTGGCCGCAGTGCTGCAAAAACCGGTGGTATTCATGTCGGGCGAATATCTGGGCGGCAATCGCTATGCGATTCACTTTGAACCGTTGATCGATTTCGCCGGCGTAGAGCGCAGCGAGCGCCGGGCCGCGGTCGCCGCGGCGATACAAACCTATGTCGGTTGCCTGGAGCAACATTGTCAGCGGCAACCGTACAATTGGTTTAATTTTTTCGATTTTTGGCAGCCGGCACCCGCTGCCTCATCCCAGCGTTGATGCAATGTTTAAACACTTCTCAGTAAAGTTCGATAATTTACGGTGGCGCGTTGCGCGCAATTATCGGCGCACGCTATTCATAAGCAGGTTGCTAAGTAGAGGCGTGCTATGCAGATCGTTGCTGTGCGGCTTGCTGTTTGCCGCTAACAACGCATCCGCCGCCGAC
The DNA here is from genome assembly GCA_035455965.1 of Spongiibacteraceae bacterium. Lineage (GTDB taxonomy): Bacteria > Pseudomonadota > Gammaproteobacteria > Pseudomonadales > CAMLJR01 > CAMLJR01. The sequence goes on along the minus strand of DATIED010000428.1, from coordinate 2,698 downwards.
TGGGATATCGAAGCGTTAATGGCGGCGCTGGGCAGTCATCGCGAAGGTCGCGCCACGTTTGTCGAAACGACGTATTTGAAAATGCTGGAGCGCCCGCTCGAATCCAGCGGCGAGTTAACGTTCGCCGCACCGAATCAATTGCAGAAAATAACGCTGCGGCCGAAGCGCGAAGTGCTGGCATTGAACGGCGATCGGCTCAGCATCGAGCGCAACGGCCGCACGCGCATCTTGCAAATGAGCGATTATCCGCAGATCTCAGTATTCATCGACAGCATTCGCGGCACGTTGATGGGCGACCGCACCGCGCTCGAGCAGGCCTATCGATTATCGCTAAATGGCAGCGAACAACATTGGAGCCTGTTGCTCGCTCCCAAAGGCGACGCCGTAAAATCTATTGAACACATCGAAATTGGCGGCAGCGGCGGCAGCGTCGAGTCCGTCGAGATCGTACAGGCCGACGGCGACCGCTCGGTATTGCGCATCGCCAACAACCCGCTGCCTGCCGCTGCCAGTGAGTCCACTCCTTGAAAATCACAGCGGCGGGCAAATGGCCGGTATTGATTTGGCTGGCGCTATTGATAGTGGCGCTGTCGATCGTCGCGCGCACCAATTTTTCCGCCGATTTCTCCGCCTTCCTGCCGGCGGCCCCGACTCCACAGCAGCAAGTCTTAGTCGATCAATTACAGAACGGCGTAGTGGCACGGCTGTTATTGCTCGGCATCGAAGGTGGTAGCGACACCGCGCGCGCCACTGCGTCGCAACAGTTGGCGGCGCGGCTGCGAGCGCAAACCGAATTTGTCGCCGTCAATAATGGCGAGGCGATTGCACTTGAACGCGACCGCGATTATTTATTTGCGAATCGCTATCTGCTCAGCCCGGCGGTGACAGAGCAACGCTTCACGGTCGAAGGCTTGAGCGCAGCGATCGGCGAAGCCATCGATACGCTGGCATCCCCGGCCGGCTTAATGCTAAAGACACTGATCGGCAGCGACCCTACCGCTGAATTTTTGCAGCTACTCGATCAGTTGAATCCCACCTCCGCGCCGCAGAAGCAAGCCGGGGTATGGATCGCGAATTCCGGCCAGCGCGCGTTATTGCTGCTGCAGACAGCAGCAGCCGGCGCCGATACCGATGCGCAACAGATTGCGCTGGAAAAAATTCGCACGGCCTTCGCCGCTGTCAAAGATAATGCCGGTGCCGATGGCGCGACACTGCGCCTGCAGATAACCGGTCCCGGGGTGTTCGCCGTCAACGCGCGCGATACGATTCGCACGCAGGCCGAACGTCTGGCGGCGATCAGTCTGTTGTTTATCGCAGTTTTTCTATTATTCATCTATCGCTCGTGGCGACTGTTGGCGCTGGGCCTGTTGCCGGTCGCGACGGCAATTATCGTCGGCATCGCGGCGGTGGCGCTGCACTTCGGCACGGTGCATGGCATTACGCTCGGTTTCGGCACCACACTGGTCGGCGAAGCGGTCGACTACGCGATTTATTTTTTCGTGCAGGCACACGGCAATTCGCTGGTGGCCTGGCGCCGGGATTTTTGGCCGACGATCAGGCTCGGCGTGATTATTTCGGTGTGCGGATTTGCCACTTTATTATTTTCCGGTTTTCCGGGGCTGGCGCAGTTGGGTTTATATTCGATCGCCGGCTTGATCGCCGCAGCGTTGACCGCCCGCTATGTATTGCCGCAACTATTAATCAAACCGGCGCCAATCGAGCCCGCGCTATTATTGGGCCGGCGCCTGCAATATGCACTCGCGCGCATACACCCCCATCGACACGATTATTTTCGCGGCGGATTAATTGTCCTGGCACTCGGCTGCAGCGCGACGATTGCCACTCACCGCGATACGCTGTGGAACGAATCGCTGGGCGCATTAAGCCCGGTGACGCTGGCCGACCAGGCGCTCGATGCGCAGTTGCGCGCCGAACTTAACGCGCCGGATGTGCGCTATCTGATTGCTGCAAGTGCGCCCGATGCCGAAGCGGCGCTGCAGCGCGCCGAGCAAATCGGCGCGGTGTTGCAACCGCTGATCGAGCGTGGCGCCATCGCCGGTTTTGAAACACCGAGCCGCTATTTACCGAGCCGCGCGACACAGCAGGCGCGTCAGCACGCGCTGCCGGAAGCCACCGTATTAGAAACCCATCTACGTGCAGCCTTGCACGATCAGCCGCTACGCTTTGAGGCATTGGCGGGATTTATCGCCGATACCAGCGCGGCAAAACGGCAACCGCCGCTGCAGCGCAGCGATTTAAACGGCACCAGCTTCGCGCTGGCAGTCGATTCGTTATTGCAGCAGCGCGGCGCATCCTGGCAGGCCTTATTGCCATTGCAGGCATTGCCGGACGGGGAAATTCCCGCCGCGGAAATTCGTGCCGCGCTGCGTGGACTCGCTCTCGACAACGTTTGGCTGATCGATATCACCGGCGAATCGCAGGCGTTGTACAGCGGCTATTTTCGCGAGGCGCTACATCTTTCGTTATTTGGTTTGGCGGCTATCGGCATCGTACTCGCCGCGCATCTGCGCTCGCTGCGCCGCCTCGGCAATGTGATTGCGCCATTGTCGATCGCTGTGCTGCTGGTGATGGCGACGCTGGTGCTGGCACAGCAGCGTTTAAACTTATTGCATTTGATCGGTTTATTTTTAATCGTCGCGGTCGGCTCCAACTACGCGTTATTTTTTGCGCGCGCCGA
>DATIED010000427.1:0-4056 GCA_035455965.1 Spongiibacteraceae bacterium | reverse complement strand
CCTGCTATTAATAAGCGCCAAACGACTATTCGGCAAATACGGTTACGACGCTACCTCCCTGGAGGACATCGCACGCGATTGCGAACTGACCACCGGCCCCGTCTATCACTACTTCGAAAATAAGAAAGGCTTATTTGCCGCGGTCCACGATGCCGAATTGGCGCGCACCGTCGAATTGTACAGCCAGGTCATGGGCGCCGATTTAAAAACCCATTTGCAGTTGCAATTGCAGGCGACCTTGGACGCATTTCGCGAGCCCGATGTGTTTCGCATCCTGATGATCGATGGGCCGCATGTGCTCGGCCAGGATCATTGGACCCAGGAGCGTTTCATGAAGCAAATGGAAATCAGTTTGCAGGGCGAAAAGAACTTCGATAACCCAACCATAACCTGGTTCCGCATTTTACACGCGGCAGTCAGGGAGGCGATCGTGATGGTCGCGAACTCGAGCAACGCCGAGCAGACGCGCCACCAGGTAGTAGAAATTTTAAATCCCATCCTGGCAGTGGTTGCCGAACAACTCGAAGCTTCGTCCGCGCAGAAGCATCGGGAGCTCCATTGAACAGACACTGGCCGCAATCGATCATCCTGTGCTGTAAACGAGGGCGCTACAAACTGCGCTGCGCTTGTTCTTGAGCATTTTAGTCCTGTTTTTGAGCAGTTCGGCGCGGTGCCCCGCCGGACAGTGCATGTTATGTTGAAAAACTGCGCGATAGAATATTAAATCCAGCACTTATCTCAGAGTTAGCGAGGACAGATGAGGCTCCAACAGCAGGCGCCTTAAGCGAGGCGTAAATAGCATCATCAAGCGCAGCAATTTTGAGATGGGTTCTAATAATAGCGAGGCCCCATCATGAATTTATTAGCAGATAAAATTGCCGTAGTGACCGGCGCCAGTCGCGGTATTGGCGCCGCCATCGCCCAGCGGTTGGCGGCGGAGGGCGCCACCGTGGTTTGCGCGGCGCGCACGCTCGAAGATAGCGGCGAGCATTTGCCGGGGACATTGCGCGACACCGTGCGTTTAATCGAGTCTCGCGGTGGCAAGGCAGTCGCGATTCGCTGCGATATCACCGATGCCGCATCGCGCGCCGCGTTGATCGATAAAACGCTGCAACAATTCGGTCGCGTCGACATTCTGATCAACAATGCCGCGCTGGCGCAGTTCGCCAATATCGAAACCACCAGTAACGAACAATTGCATCACGAATTCGAAGCCGATGTATTTGCGCCGTTCGATTTTAGCCAGCGTGTGCTACCCGGCATGCGCGAGCGCAAGTGGGGCCGTATCGTAAATATTTCATCGGCGATGGCGGAAATCCCCGCCGGGCCGCCGTATCCGATGCACCATCGTTACTTCGGCCAGGTTTTATATGGCACCACCAAAATGGCATTGAACCGCCTCAGCACCGGCATGGCGGCCGAATTGGAGGAGACCGGTATCGCCGTGAATACGCTGGCGCCGGTAGCCGCAGTATTTACGCCGGGCGTTGCCGCGCTGCTGGAAAAGGCACAACTCGATCGCTCGAATCCGATGTGGGTGGAAGAGCCGGTGGAAGCGATGGCAGAGGCTGCGCTGGCGCTATGCCTGGTCGATCCGATGGTTACCAGCGGTCGCAATGTGTATAGCTTGCCGTATCTCGAAGAAGTGGGGAGAAAAATTCACACCTTGGATGGCAGCGCCTTATTGCCAGCGAATTAAATGCCACCGATTTAATCGCAGCAACCCAAAATAATATTAATGGCGTGCCGATGGTCGTGGTCGGCGAGGTCGGCAGATAGAAAAAGTTGATCGATAACAAAAAATAATCACTGCAGCAGGCGAATTCTTATGTCGAGCTCCGAACCATTTAAATTGCGTTACGGCCCTTGGGCGCTGGTGGCTGGCGGTGCCGCCGGCATCGGCGCCGCTTATGCACGTTATGCTGCGGCGCGCGGCCTGAATGTAATCGTGATCGATAAAGATGCCGCGGCGCTGGAAAGCTTTGTCGCGAGTCTGCGCAGCGAATTCAACGGTGAATTCCTGGCGCTGGCAATGGATTTGGCGAGTTCGACGCTGGCTGCCGATGTACAGCAGGCGGTCGGCGCGCGCGAAATCGGTTTGTTTATTTACAACGCGGCGCTGGCCGATGTCGGGCCCTTTTATAAAGACACCAGCGAATTCAATTGCGATGGTCTGCAGCATGAGCTCAATAAAATCGCCATCAATATGTCGAGCCCATTGCAGCTTCTATATCGATTTGCGCGACCGATGCTGCAGCGACGACGCGGTGGTATCGTCCTGATGTCGTCCGGTACCGGTTTTCAAGGCGCTCCGTACTACGCGCACTACGGCGCCACCAAAGCGTATAACATCGTACTCGGCGAAGGCCTCTGGTATGAGTTTCAGCCCTACGAGGTCGACGTCTTATGCTGCGTCGCTGGTCTGACCAAATCACCGGCGATGGAGCGTGCGGTGGCGCGCGGCGAGGCTAAGGGCGCATTTTTTCAAACGCCCGATCAAGTCGCGGCGGAGGGCATGTCGATGCTCGGCAAGGTGCCGAGCTGGCAATGCGGCGCACCGAATCGGCGTCTGATGTTAATGTTGAAATTGCTGCCGCGCCGGCTGTCGGTGCGCGCCATCGGCCAACACGCGATCCAGCATTTCCTCGGCAAGAAGCAGCCTTCGCAAAAGCTCGATTAGGAGGAGCGGCCTGTCACTGAAGCTGCGCTCGATATTCCGAGGGCGTAACGCCAGTCCAGGTTTTAAATGCGCGACGAAACGCACCCGCATCGCTGAAACCTAATTTGTCGGCGATTTCTTCCAGCGTATTTTGCCGGTTGTGCAATAACTCATTGGCTAATTCGTAGCGGCATTTTTCTTTGATCGCGGTGATCGAGGTCTGCTCTTCGTCGAGACGACGACGCAGCGTCGCCTGACTGACATTGAATAGACTCGCCAATTGCGCGATGGTCGGCGCCGGCTCGTGTTTCAGCAGTGCGCCCTTGATCAACGTGTGCAGCGCTTCGTCGAGCCGTTGAAACTGCAGATCGGTGGTAAATAAATCGAATGGAAAGAAACGTAACAGCTGGAGTAACTCTTGATACGAACGCACGACGGGTTTATCCAGATAGCGCGCCGCGAATTCAAAATGATTGCTTGCCGCGTCGAAGCGAATCGAATAATGAAATAAATCGAATACCGTGTCGGCGCCAATCAACTCTGGATAAACCACGGCCATCGCGCCAGCATCGCTGGTGCCGCCCGTATCGCTACTGCTAATACTGCTCGCACGGCCAATACTAATAGTCTCGCCGATCAACCAACTGAACAAGCGGTGGTAGGCGGTCAATCCCAGCAGATCGGCGAGCAGCGCGCTAGTGGTCTGCTTGCCACGAAAAGTTTTCATGGTGAAAGTTGCATCGGCTTCGCGTCGTTCAAGCATCAATTCGCCGGCGCGGCCATTTAACATTCGACAAAAACTGGCAGCACGCTCGATCGCTTCAGCCAGTGTTTTGCAATTTATCACGCAGTAACACAGCATCTCGAACTCGGCTTGATGCATCGGCGGATAAACGCCTTGCTGGCTGGCATGTTGCTCAAGCGCGGTGATGCATTCGCGGCAAAGCGCGCTGAAATGATGGCGCGCCAAACTGGCCACTTTGCCATCGCGAATATCTGCGAGCGAGTAGGGAATGCGCGCGCGCCGTAGAATGCCGGCGGCATCCAGCTTATGATTGCCTACCTCGTGCAGCAATGCGACTGCGGGTGCCGCAGCGATCTGGCTGATAGCTGGTTTGGAAACGTGCTTCATAGAATCAAGTCTTAGGGTTTAGGTTTTAGTCGTTAGCTAAAAACACGGTAGGTACCAGTTTAACCAGCGAAGTCTTTAACTAACTACCAAAAACTGGTAACTAACTACTGGAGCGGCTTGCGGCTGCTCCGCCGCCTGAGCATTTTAGCCCCATTATTGAGCAGTTCCGCAGTGCTGTAGCGGCTACCGCTGCGCTATGCTGGTTGGGTAATTATTCCCCAGTTTGCCGCGTATGGCGACAGAGTATTACTTTGCATGATGCTGC
>DATIED010000426.1:0-7197 GCA_035455965.1 Spongiibacteraceae bacterium | reverse complement strand
ATCCATCACATTGCGGTTCGGATGATAGCCGAGCCCCAGATCGAAAATGATATCGCCGCCCGGCACGATATGGCCGGTGTACCACAAGCGCTCCATCCAGCTCGGATCGCTGGTGCCGACGTGATCGAAGGTGGTGGGCAGCTGATGGCCGATTAAATCGTCTTGTGGAGTTAACACGGGCTTTCCTCGCAATAAGTATTCTGAAAAAATCTACGGAAACCAAACGGCGCTAAATTTTAAAAACACTTAAACTTTAAAATACAGACCCTGCTCATTCTCGGCGACATAACCCGCGCACGGCGGCGGAAAATGGCTGCCTATCACCAGCGTATTGTTAGCGCACAGCTGCTGCCGAATGGTTCTGCGGGTCTGCTCGGCGCCGGCGCGATCGTAATCCGACACGCAATTCCAATGCGGCTCCGCCCACTGCGCCGGATGATGCGCCATATCGCCGGTGATGAATGCCTGCCGGCCCTGCGAATCGATCGCGACCGACACATGACCAGGCGTATGCCCCGGCGTCGGCACCAAACTTACCTCCGCCGTCAGGCGATGATCGGTATCGACCAGGTCGACCTGGTCGGCGACAAAAAGCGGCGCTATGGCATTTTGCATATTCATGTATTCCGGCACATCGTGCTGCTGGCAGTGCTGCCATTCGTTGCGCGCGAACAGATAGCGCGCGTTCGGAAAGGTCGGAACCCATTGTCCATCTACGCGCATGGTATTCCAGCCGATATGATCGTAATGCAGATGCGTGCACATCACGTAATCAATGGTCTCGCGTGCAAATCCAGCATCGGCCAGGTGCTCGAGAAAATCGTGCGGAATCGCACCGAACATATCGTCGAACGGCGTGATATGTTCGCCGAGACAGGTGTCGACCATAATGCGTTTGCCGCAGGATTCAACCAATAAAGCGCGCACCGTCAATTGGTAATGATTTTCGCTGTCGATAAAATGCGGCGCCAGCCAATGGCGATGCTGATCCAAACGGTCGGTTTCGAAATTGGCCAACACGTAATTCAATGGCAGCCTGACTACCCGCTCGACCACACTGACAATCCGCACGTTGCCGATCTGCCAACTCAGATTTTGCATAATGGACCCACCGTTACTTCAGTACGTAATCCATTACAGCTTTGATTCACCAGGAATCGAAAAAATTGGCGTCGCGTTTGGTGCACTGGCGAGGTGTCGGTTTCCTCTTCCCTGGCAAGGGGATTTTTTAGCGTGCGGCCGGCAATCTCGCAGAGCTCCTTATAGGCCCGGGAAGAGGAAACCGACACCTCACCTATAAGCACCGAGCGGGTTCATCTTTTCCTCAAGCTGCTCTCTGGAAAATATTCTTTCGATACCACCGCGACATAACTTTCCGAGGCTCGATCTCCTCTCGAATTTACTGCAAGGCTTGGAGAGCGGGGTGTACCTGCCCCTTCCAAGACCTATAAGGAACTCTACGCGATTGCCGGCCGCAGATTAAAAGAACCCCTTGTCATGGAAGGGGTAGGTACACCCCGCTCCTGGCACCCAACTATCAGAGTACAACTATCACAATTCTTTCAAAGCCAGTTCTGCCATCGGCTCGACCACTGCGCCGTACTGCACGGCCTTGGTGCTCGACGCGTTGCCATCGAGCGAGCGTTTGTAGACGCCTTCCAAAATCGCCGCGAGCCGGAAAAAGCTGAACACGACGCAAAAATTCCACAGCGGAATATTGTCGACGCCGGTCAATTGGCAGTAGCGTGCCAAATATTCCTGCTCGCTGGGAATACCGAGCGCACGGCGATCGCAACCGCCGAGACCGGGAATAATAAAATCTTCCGGCAGGCGCAGTTGCATACACTGATAGGCAATATCCGACCACGGATGGCCGAGCGTCGACAACTCCCAATCGAGCACCGCGATCACGCGCGGCTCGGTTGGATGAAAAATCACATTATCGAAACGGAAATCGCCGTGGATTAATGCGATGCGGCCATCGTCGGCAGGAATATTGGCGTTGAGCCACGCCATCAACGTATCCATCGCCGGCTGCTCGCGAGTTTTGCTGGCGCGATACTGTTCGCTCCAGCGCGTCACCTGGCGCTCGAAATAATTGCCGGGCTTACCGTAATCGCGCAGTCCGCGCGCATCGAGATCGAGACTGTGCATGGCCGCCAGCAGGCGCACCATTTCATCGTACATCGCGGCGCGCTCGGTATTGTTCACCTCGGGCAGCGTGCTATTCCAAAAAATGCGGCCTTCGATATATTCCATTACATAGAACATCGAACCGATCACGCTGTCGTCGCTGCATAGCGCCAGCATTTTCGGCACCGGAATCGGCGAGCCCTCCAACGCTTTCATTACGCGATATTCGCGATCGACGGCGTGTGCCGATTTCAATAATAAACCGGGCGGCTTGCGGCGCAATACATATTTACGTTCGCCGGCTTTAATTAAAAAAGTCGGATTCGATTGGCCGCCGGCAAATTTTTCACAACTGTCGATCGCACCGAAACCGGCGATTTGCCCCTGCAAATATTTTTGCAAACTTGCGGTATCGAGCTGATTTACATCGTTAACCATATTAAGTCTCGACAAGTTGAGATAGATTTCCGCGAGGCCGACCTGCCGTAAGGTTTTCTGTGACACGCAACAAGTGCATCCATGCAGCTCGTAGTCGGCATCCATGCCGCCTACGGTCCCAGAAAACCTTACGACAGATCAGCTTGCAGACACGCAGTAAGACTCACAAAACAGCGATGTTTAATGACAACTTAATCGGCAAGCAACACAACTTTACCCATTGCCCGCCGCGCCGCCACATATTCAATCCCGGCTGCCGCCTGTGCGAGCGGGAAGGTCTTGGAGATATGCGGCCGCAATTTTCCTGCCGCGTACCACGCCAGTAATTCCGCCATATTTTGCTTATTGCGCTCCGGCTCCTGCTCGACAAATTGCCCCCAAAACGCGCCGACGATCGAACTGGTTTTTAGCAACAATAGATTGAGCGGAATCTTCGGGATATCGCCGGCCGCAAAACCCATCACCAGAAAGCGGCCGTAGCGCGCGAGACTGCGCACCGCGGGCTCGGCGTAGGCGCCGCCGACCGGATCGTACACCACATCAACGCCTTTTCCGCCGGTGATCTCTTTGACGCGCGCGCGCAAATCCTCGCGGCTGTAATCGATCAATTCATCGGCGCCATACTCTTTGCAAAGCGCAAGTTTTTCGGGGCTTGAGGCTGCAGCGATAACGCGCGCGCCCATCACTTTGCCGAGCTCCACCGCTGTCAAACCGATACCGCCGGCCGCGCCCAATACCAGCAGCGTTTCGCCGGCCTGCAATTGCGCGCGATCTTTCAGCGCATTGTGCGAGGTGCCGTAGGCAATCATAAAGCCGGCGGCGGTTGCATAATCCATCGCATCGGGAATCGGAAATGCGCGCGTCGCGTCGACCACGATCTGCTCGGCAAAGGCGCCGATCTCAGGATTCGCCGCCACCCGCGTACCGACCTGTAACCCGCTGACACCCTCGCCCACCGCAGTAATAATACCCGCGGCTTCGAGGCCGGGAATAAACGGTAAGGTCGGCTTGACCTGATATTTGCCTTGCACGAATAACGAGTCGGGAAAGTTAATGCCGGCCGCTTTGACCTCGATCAGCACCTGACCGGCACCGACCAGCAAATTCGGTACATCCTCAAAGGCCAGATCAGCGACGGGACCAAACTGTTTACACACTACGGCTTTCATTATTGCTCCGTTTCTGATCGGTCAAATAGCGCCGATCCCAAAAATAGTCGATCGAATCAGCTATAGAAATGCTTTTTAGCGGCGCGGCGTTGCTTCAGGCTAACGCCGCGCAAACTGCGGGACTGCGTGCACTTACGACACAGTGACCTTCGGCAACGGCGGCACTTCGACGCTGATCTTTTCACTCGGCGCAATAATTTCGGCGACACCCTTGGCGACCGATTCCCCATCCTGATTGATGCAATCGCAATCGATGGTCAACACCTTCTTCTCGGCGTTGCGCTCGACGATCTCCAGATGCACGGTAATCGTGTCGCCGATTTTCACCGGACGGCGAAAGCGCAGCGACTGACTGCGATAGATCGCACCGGGACCGGTCAGCGACATCACCAGCGCGGCGGAAATAATCGCGCCGGTCATCATGCCATGCGCAATGCGCTCGCCGAACTGCGTACCCTTGGCGAATTCCGCATCCAGGTGCAAAGGGTTCACATCGCCGGACACTACGGCGACCAGCTGAATGTCCTGTTCGGTGACCGCGCGGGTGTAGGTAGCTTTCTTGCCGACCGGCAGTTCATCGAAGGTATAACTTTGCAATTGCGACATCGCGCGCTCCGCATGGAATCGAGGATTTATCGAGGGTGGGAATTATGCAGTGATTTGCCCGGCGGCAAAACACCTGAGAGCCATTAACGATGATTAATTTGACATTGCCCGAGCCGGGTACAACAGTGCCCGCAGCACTGCGGACGATCGTTTAAATAACGAGCCGCTGCGCCACCGTCAGACAAAAACATCGATAAATGGACAGGTATTGTATGAAAAAACGTGTAGTCGTCTGGGGCACCGGCAATGTCGGACGTCCCGCTATTCGAGCCATCGTCGCGCACCATGATTTGGAACTGGCCGGCGTTATCGTCAACAACCCGACCAAAGTGGGCCGCGACGCCGGCGCGATCGCCGGTATAGCCGACACCGGCGTGCTGGCAACCAATGACGGTGCCGCGCTGTTACAGGCCGGCGGCATCGACGCCGTGGTCTACGCAGCCAATGCCGATCTCCGGCCCCAGGAGGCATTCGCCGAATTGCTGCTGTGTCTGCGCAGCGGCGCCAATGTGGTGTCGACTGCGTTTTACCCGCTGCTATATCCGGCTACCACACCGCCGGAACTGAAAGAAATGATCGACGAGGCCTGCGCACAAGGCCACAGCTCGGTGTTCGTCTCAGGTATCGACCCCGGCTGGGCGCTGGATATGCTGCCGGTCATACTAAGCGGTGTGGTCTCGGATATCCGTGAAATACGCTGTCAGGAGATTTTTAACTACGCGCTCTACGATCAACCCGAAGTGGTCCGCAATGTCATCGGCTTCGGCCAGTCGATGGACAATTTGCCCATGATGTTGAACGACTTCGCACTGCGCATGGTGTGGGAGCCGATGGTACGGCTGGTCGGCGACGGTCTCGGCCGCCCGGTCGAGGATATCGAAATTGTGGTCGAGCGCCGTCCGCTGACACGCACGATTCAAGTGCCAGGCATGGGTCAGTTCGATGAAGGTACGCAGGGCGCATTTCGTTTTGAAGTGCGGGGCATGTGCGGCGGCAAAGCGTTATACGTGGCCGAACATATCACGCGTATCGACGACGAGTGTGCGCCGGACTGGCCGTATCCACCAGAGGGGCGCGGCTGCCATCGCGTCATCATTAAAGGCAATCCGGATTTACATGTGACGATTCACGGCGAGGATGCCTTCGAACCGGGACCGGCCGGCGGCGGCAACACCACTGCGGCGAATCGTCTGGTCAATGCGATTCCCGCAGTCTGCGCATCTCAACAAAATATCGTAACGCCGCTCGATCTGCCGCTGATCACTGGCGGCAGGCAATTGCGGGTTTAATTGAAAGAGCTTACAACGAGAGAACTAAGCGACGCAGATGTGTATCGATGCGTCGCTTGTTAGTATCTCAATTCAAGATCGCTGTTTTAAATCTTTTAAGAAAAGACATCGAGCCCCAAGCTTGAAGCCTCGAATGAACTTGGTGGCGGGGTGTAGGGGGTCTCTTTTTCAGGACATGAAGTGGTTCTCTTCGAAGCTGCGAGCATGATTCATCCGTGAAGCCGACAAGTTCTTCTAGGCCGATAGCACTGCGGCTACTTGAATGCTTGCCTCCGAGTCCTGAAAAAGAGACCCCCTATACCCCGCTCCTGGCACCGAGCCCTCTGCCCTAAAAATTCAAATTCACGCCTTAATTTAAATATGCTTATCGAACCAAGCTCCCAATGGCGTAGTGATTTTCTGCAACAACCAACCAATCGCAATAAACGCCGGCAGCCAGATCAATGGAGCCAACCAAGCGGGTAGATGATGAAAGAATACGTCGTAGCGCGCCATCAACGGCCAGTGCAGCAAATAGGTTTCGAACGAATAAACGCCGAATAAATATAGAAATTTAAACTCCATTCGCTTCAGCGAGAATATGACGATTAACGCAGCCATTGTTAACAGGCTGGTCGCCTGGCCGATAAAGAAACTTTCGTCGAAGCGAGCCGCGTGTAAAGCCTGCGCCAGATGCGGCCAGTCGCTCGCATTGTTATGACATGCCAGATAACCGGCAACCAAAGCCAGCACCAATAACAATAGATATCGGACTAATGGCGCCCCGCCGTCGCGAAACGCTTTCAATTTTTCGACTAACGGGTTGCGGCTGCCCTTCGATTCGCGCAACGCCCACGCCACGATCATGCCGAGCGAAAACGCGTTGGTATGTAAACGGTGCAGCCAATCGACCTGCAGATCGAGTGGGTCGGTCACCGCGACAATATTGGCGATAACGGCAAGAAGAATGGCGGTCAACCATGGCCGCTGCGGCATAAACAAAAGGGGAAACAGGATATAAAACATCAGCAGCCAGCTGATATACCAAAACGGCGAATTCACATCGTCGAATGCGGCGGCGCGCGGAAACCAGCCGAGCAACGATTGCAGCATATACAGCGGCGCATAATAGTGCTGTAGAAATACCGCGTCGACGGCAAACAATAAAATCAACACCACCCACAGCGGAATAAATACCTTGATCAGGCGGCGGCGATAAAACTCCATCGCCGGCATGCGTTTTTTCAACATACCGACCGTCAACCCGAAGCCCGACATAAATAAAAATATATCGACACCGACACCGGCAGCGATCGATAGCGGATACAGAAAATGGTTGTCGGTCACCAGCATGTAACTGATATGCGCGAACACAATCGCCAATATCGCCAGTCCCTTGAGTTCCTGCGACACCGGTACCGGCAACAAATCGACGGACTGGGTTTTACGTAGCGAAACCAGCAGCGTAACCACTAGTGCCGCGATGATAATCCAGTTCGTTACCGCTAAACCGATACTGCCAAAATCAAGCTCGATCATGAAACTGGATGACCCCTTTTTTTACTTATCATTAAGAGTATTGT
>DATIED010000425.1:0-2584 GCA_035455965.1 Spongiibacteraceae bacterium | reverse complement strand
GTGAAATTTTCGAGCTTAGATAATGCAGAACGACAATGCTGTCAATGGCTGCGCGGCGACATAGCGACGCTCAGATCGGCGGCATAGTTAGAGTATAGATTCGGCGCAGCACTTTTGCCCTCGAGCGAATGGGCGCCGCCCATGAGTTAACTGGTCAGCGTATGTTAAGCAAATGGCTACAAAAATGGAGCGAGTGGCGAAGCTCGCCGACGCAATCCACAATGCCGCGCGACAGCGCCGCCGCGTTGACAGCGCGGCCGACGCACGGCATCGATGACGCGGCCACGCATCGTCTCTACCTGCAAATACTATTAGCGGAAGAGCGCCCCGACTCGGCCAACTTAAGCGTTCCCGAAAAACTGGTGCGGCAGGTGGTCGAGCAACAACTGCGCAATGGCGAACTGCGTCGCGCGGCGGTGCCGCGCCTGCCAACAGTCATTCCTTTACTGCTCAAACAATTGCGCGATCCCAATGCGTCGGCGCGCGACTATGTCGCCGTCATTCGCCAGGACCCGGTAGTCGCGACCGCCGTTTTGACGCTTGCGAATAGTGCCTATTTCAACCCCTACCGAAAGCAGGTCGACAATTTCGAGCAGGCGGTGGCCGCACTCGGCATTAACGGTTTGCGCCTCGTATTATCGACTGCGGTGTTGCAGCCAATCGTGCGCGGACGCGGCGACAGTCTGCCGCAGAAAGTGTGGAATCAATCGTTTGTCTGCGCTATTTGCTGCCAGCAACTGGCCGAGCGCGAACGGCTCGATGCGTTCAAGGCGTATCTGGCGGGCCTCGTGCACAACATTGGTTTGGTGACGATTTACAATCAGGTGCAACAACAAAGCCAGCAGCATTTATCCGATACGCGGCCCGGCCGCAATTTGCTGCTGCAACTTATCGAGCAGTGGTCGCAACCGCTGGCGTACTGGATTGCGCAGGATTGGCAATTGCCGACGGAAATTATCCGCGCGCTCGGCGCGCAAGGCGAGAAAACACCGACCAGCAATATCGAATTCGCAGCGGTGTTACAGCGCGCCAGCCACTTCGCCGAAACCTATATGCTCGAGCGTGCAGGCCGAGTGGAGCGGAGCGCACTGTTGCAGCTCGCCGCCAGCGAAGGCTTTCCAGAAGACATTCTCGCTACGCTCGACGGCGCCCTGACGGATATTCTGCTGCGAAAATAATCACACCGGCCGCAGGCAGCGCGGCTGGGCTGAGTCCTGCCAAAAACTATTTAGCTCAAGATGATTTCAATCAGCGCCATCGCCGATTTACTGCCGTCGCTCTGCCGCCGCAACAATTCCAGCAAGGCCTGCTGAGAACCAAAGCGCCGCTCGTCGTAGCGATGCGGCAAGACGCGCTCGACCGGCACGGCAGTTTCAGGGGAAGACTCGATGGAAGGAGCCGCGCCAATTTCCAGTGCGGGAATTTCCACATTCGAAAGCGGGACTGACTCAAGGTTTACAACAACCGGCAGCGGTTCGACTGCCGTCAGCAGCGGCGGCGTCTCGAACTGGGACAGGTCGTGGGGTAAATCATGGGGTAATTCGGTGCGCCAGGGTTTCAATTGAGCGGCCAAATCGCGCAGCAATAAATCGTTGCGCTCGGGCAATGCGATCAATGCATCGATCAGCGTCAACGGCTCGATCGCCGGTTGCGCGAAGCGCTGCAGGTAACTGCGGTGCAAAGCCTGTACGGTCTCCGCCAATTCGCTTTGCGGCACATCCGCTCGCTCCATCTGCTGCAACAATTGCGATTTAAGATCGGCGAATTGCAATTTAAGATCGGCCATACCACCGCGCGCATCGGCGGCATCGACGACCGGCTGCGCTTTGAGCTTCGCGTCCTGAGCCAATTGTTCCTGGCGAAACTGGCGCTGCCAAAAACCGGCAAAACCACTGCTGGGATAATTGCCGTCGACGGCGTGTTTAAGCGCGTCGGTTAAACGCATGAAGCTGCGCGACGACGGATCCGTATCGGGGAACAGCGCCACAGGACTTTGCAGGGTGACCGCCACCCGCAGGCTTTCATCGCGCAATAAATGGCCGAGAAAATTCGGCCGCACGCCGATATATTTTTCGACCGCGGCCGCGAAGCGATGAAATACTTCGCGCGCCTGCGCCACATTGCTGCACATGTTGACGACCACCTGATAATTCATGGTGGCGCGGCGGCGATGCATTAATTTAATCAGCGAGAAAGCGTCGGTCAGGGAGGTCGGCTCCGGCGTGACCACCACCATCGTTTGATGCGCCGAACCGACGAAGTCCAATGTGCTGTCGGCGATGCCTGCAGCAGTATCGAGCAGCAGGTAATCGAATTCGCTTTCGATGCGTCCCAACTCGCGCGTCAGCCGCAACTGCTGGCGCGGATGAAGTGTCACGCATTCGCTGATGCCATTGGCGCCGGGAATCACTTTTAAGCCGTGCGGAGCCTCCAGCATGACCTCTTCGATGGTCTTGGCGCCGAATAAAACGTGTTCGAGGCTGAATTGCGGGGTTAAACCCAGAAGAATATTGATGTTGGCAAGGCCCGTATCGGCGTCGAAGATACAGACGCGCGCACCGGTCTTGGCCAGCGAAATGCCGAG
>DATIED010000424.1:0-2293 GCA_035455965.1 Spongiibacteraceae bacterium | reverse complement strand
TGATCGCTTCTCCGCTATCGAACGTTTGCGTGCGAATATCCGCTTGATTGAGTGCCTTCTCCAATACCCAGCGAATGGAGCGATCATCGTCAACGATCCATACGTTGTTAACCTTACTCATTTAAATTGCTCCAGCGGTATGTACAGAGAAAATGTGGTGCTGCCGGGTTGACTGTGACATTCGATCAGGCCGTGGTGGCGGTTGATTATCGATTGCGAAATAGACAGACCGAGGCCGGTGCCGTCCGAGCGGCCGCTAACCATCGGCAGAAAAATGGTCTCCAGCAAATCGCGCAGCACGCCGGGGCCGTTATCGACGATGTCGAGTTTGGCCACTAAGCGATGGCGCTGCGTACCGATCGTGAATTGCCGCATCGAGCGCGTGCGCAACATAATGGTGGGAATAGTCGGCGGTGTCGCCATGCCCGCCAACGCTTCCACGGCATTGCGGACGATGTTCAGTACGGCTTGAATCAGTTGTTCTTTATCGCCGAGCAAATCGGGAATGCTCGGATCGTAATCGCGTAGAAAACGCACGCTACCGTGCGTTTCCGCTTCCAGGAGCTGACGCACGCGCTCCACGACTTCATGCAAATTGAGTGGCTTTTTATCGGGCGCTTTGTTGGGGCCGAGCATTTGATCGACCAGATTGCGCAACCGGTCGGCCTCTTCGATGATGATGTTGGTGTAGTCCTTCAGGCCGCCGCTGTCTGGCAATTCGCGCGCCAGCAATTGCGCGGCGCCGCGCAGGCCGCCGAGCGGGTTTTTAATTTCATGAGCCAAGCCGCGCACGAGCGCGCGCGTGTTTTGCTGCGAGCTGAGAATGCCCTCCTCGCGGCTGATACGCAGCATGCGGTCGAGCGGCTGGATTTCCAGCACCAATGAAATTTTGCCGCCCTCCTGCAGTACCGGGCTAACCGCATAATCGACGGTTATGCGTTGGCCGCTGGGGAGCGTTAGCAAGGTTTCGCGCTTAGTGTATGCACTGCCGGCACGGATAGCTTCGCGCAGGCCGGCTGCGGTGTCGCCGTGTTCGCGAAATAATTGAGTGACCGGCTCGCCGAGCGTGCGGCTGCCGGAAATCTCCAATAACGCCTCCGCTGCTGAATTTATATAACCCACCGTCAAATCCGGTTGCACCAACAAGATCGCGGTCTTGAGGTTGTCGAGGATATGTATGTGCAGCGTGTCGGATGTCATAAGACTAAGTTGGGCTTCAAAAGATCTCGGATCGGGGTGCTGCAATTTCTAAACCATGTCGCGAATTGGTGCTTAAATGCAAAATTGCTCATTGCGCCGGCGGTTCTGCACCGTTCCAGCCTTTAGTCGCGGCTGTTTCGGTGCGAGCCAATTAAGGTGAGATGTGGTATTGGCACGAAAGAATGCAAAAAAAATATTGCATGCACCAGTATTGTGCTTAAACACATTAGCGGTTCTTTGAAGGCCAATATACAAAAATATTGATTGGCCCTGAGCTGCCGATGGGGTTGCCGTTTCGATCGATAATTTGTAATTGCAATTGATGGTCGCCGCGCGCCATTTGCTCGATGGTTGCACTCGCTGCCTGGCCTTCAGCCTGTAATTGGCCGTCGAGCAGCAGTTCCCAGTGATGCTCGGGTTGCAATTGTGGTTGGATAGATATACCGATAGTGGTCGGCGCCAGACCGTTGGGAATGCTGGACGGCACTGCAAGTTGCACGGTGCTGTAGCCGGAGAATCTGGTCGCCTCGGATTGCGGTTGACCCGTGACAGGCGTAACGCCCGGGGTGGTATTTGTGGGTTTTAATTCGACCGGTTTAGAAGATGGTTGCGGCTGATCGGTGAAAACGGGGTTGCCATTTTTATCGGTCGATTGATAAACAGTGTCTGCAATGCCGATCGAGCCAGCGGATAGCACCAGGCAGCAGGCGATTATTTTAGTTTTGTCTGGCATCGCGATAATCTCCTTAATTAACGATCAGCGGTCCATTATTAGCCCTGCGCCGGCTAAAAAAAAGCCCGCCGAGCGGCGGGCTTTTTAATTTGCGGTTAACTGTTAACAGCTGTAGTGCGTTTACAGGCTTAATTACAAGCTGTAATACATCGCAAACTCGACCGGGTGGGTGGTCATGTTCAGGCGCTCGATCTCTTTGCGCTTCAGTTCGATGTAGGCGTCCAGCATGTCGTCGGTGAATACACCGCCGGCAGTCAGGAAGCCACGGTCCGCGTCCAGCGCGGCCAGCGACATTTCCAGCGAGTGCGAAACGGTCGGGATAGCTGCCGCTTCTTCCGGCTCCAGGTCGTACAAGTCTTT
>DATIED010000423.1:0-4605 GCA_035455965.1 Spongiibacteraceae bacterium | reverse complement strand
CAGAATCAGTATGCCGCCGGTGTCGCTGGCCGCGCCGAAGTCATGCAGGCCGAAACACAATTAAAAGCGACGCAGGCACAGGCGGTCGACAATGGTGTGGCGCGCGCGCAACTCGAACATGCGATCGCGATTTTACTCGGCAAGGCACCGGCCGATCTCACTATGGCAGCGGCGCCCGCGCCAACCGATTTACCGGCGATACCGGCCGCGCTGCCGTCGCAATTGTTGGAGCGCCGTCCCGATATCGCCGCCGCCGAGCGCCGCACCGCCGCCGCTAACGCGCAGATCGGCGTGGCGCAGGCCGCGTATTTTCCGACGCTCGGTTTATCCGCCAGCGGCGGTTATCAAAGCAACAGTTTCGCCGATTGGTTCAGCGCGCCGAATCGCTTTTGGTCGCTCGGTCCAAGCCTCGCGCAAACGCTGTTTGACGGCGGCTTACGCAGCGCCAATAAAGAGCGGGCAGTGGCGGCCTACGATGAGACTGTCGCCACCTATCGACAAACCGTGTTAACCGGCATGCAAGAGGTCGAGGATAATTTGGTCGCGCTCGATTTGTTGCAAAAGGAATTATTGTTCCAGCAGGATGCGGTGCGCGCCGCGCGCGAGGCGTTGCAACTGGTGAACAATCAATACAAGGCCGGCACGGTCGGTTATTTGAATGTGATTACCGGCGAGGCCACCGCGCTTAGCAACGAGCGCAATTTATTGCAGGTGCGCGGCCGGCAATTTTCCGCCAGCGTGCTATTGATAAAAGCATTGGGTGGCGGTTGGCAGGTCGATACGCTGGCTGCACAGTAATTCACTTGAGCGGAGCTATAACGATGACCAAAATTCACTGCGCAGCCGATGCCGAAGGCAATGTCCATTTTGGCGCACGCACGATCGCGCCGCCGCGCTCGATCAGCCCCGAGGCGCGGCAATTATTAGCTGCAGCCTACAATCGCCCAGGGCTCGCCAAGTGCCCGCCGCTCGACGATAAGGCGGCCTGGCGCGCGATGATCGCCGCCAGCAACAAGGCCTTCGAACCGATGGCCGATATGATTTTGCAGATGTCGCCGGCCCATATCGAGACTACGCGTATCGCCGACGTGGTGGTGCATATCGGCACGCCGCTGCAGCTGTCCGCGGTCGGCGCCGAGCGCGCATTGCTGGTTTTGCACGGTGGCGCGCTGATTTTTCTCGAAGGTAAATTTGCCATGGCGATGGCGGCGGCGAATGCCGCGCAGGCCGGCTGTAAGGCGTACTCGGTGGATTACCGCATGCCGCCGGATTTTCCGTACCCGGCCGCGCTCGACGATGGGTTGGCGGTGTATCGCGAGTTGCTGGATAACTATGCGCCGGAAAATATCATGATCAGCGGCGGTTCGGCGGGCGGCAATCTGGCCGCGGCACTGACTTTAAAAATTCGCGATCTCGGTCTGCCGATGCCCGCCGGCGTGATTTTGCTGACACCGGAAATCGATCTCACCGAATCCGGCGACAGCTTTCAAACCAATTTCGAGCTCGATGCGGTGTTGAAAAAAGGTTTGCCTGAAGTTAATGCCTTGTACGCCGACGGCCACGATCTCGCCGACCCTTATCTATCGCCGCTGTTCGGCGATTTCAGTAAAGGTTTTCCGCCGACCTTTATTCAGGCCGGCACTCGCGATGTATTTCTATCGAACGCTGTGCGCATGCATCGTGCCTTGCGCAATGCCAATATTCCTGCGGAGTTGCACATTTGGGAGGGCATGCCGCACGGTGGCTTCGGCGGTGCGCCGGAGGATATGGAGCTCGTGCTTGAGACGATGCGATTTATGGAAAAGTATTGGGGGAAAAGATAGTTGGTAGTAGTTAGGGGTTAGTAGTTAGCTGTTAGCTGTTAGGCAAGGCTGGACAGCTAATGCTTGAGTATCGGTAGTGGCGTGCAGCCGTCAGATGCCTAGAAAAAGGAAGTTCAGGGCGGCGATGATTTCATCCCGATAGCGGGAGAGGTCGCCGACGCGCGGACCCAGATCGGCTTTAGCGATACCCGACAATTGCGGTATCAGCAGCAAATATTTTTCGCCGTCGAAAGTGATCAGCGGCGTAACATGCTGCATAGCTTTTTTTTGCAAAACGGCGGATTTGGCGAGCGGTGCCACTACTCGCGTCTGCAACCCATCGAGCAGGTTTGCCTGGACATCCAACAAATAGGGATAGCTGTTCCTGGTCTTGGTATTTTTATTTTTATAGAGCGCAAACTGTGCCATTAAAAGCTCCGCTGGCCGTCGGAGAATACGCCGTTTTGTTCGACATGATCGTTATAGGCCGCGATCGACGCTTGATTTTCCTGTAGCCACTGCCGCTGCTTCGCCGCTCTAACCTGCTCGGCAAGAGCGCTTTCCAGCGTGGCCGATAAGTTGATTCCGCATTCTTTGGCCATCTTCAGTAAATCGCTGTTAATGCTAAGGTTGGTAGGTTTCTTCGCGGCATTTTGATCGAAGAGGTTTTTCATTGTAAATACCTCGGTAGGGCTATGCAGCAGCCATTCGGCATAGTACTCTGGTTTTTGTGTGTGGTAAATATGCGCATTAATAATGCGCATAGCTTTGAGGGGGTTGGATGATCGACCACATTGGCATCAGCGTCAGCGATTTCGCCGCCAGTAAACGATTTTATAGCGCGGCGCTGCAGCCGCTCGGTTTTTCCCTGGTGCTGGAAGTGCCGGCGGCCGCTACCGGGCGCGCCGATGTCGCCGGTTTTGGCGAGCCGCCGAAGCCCGAATTTTGGATCAGCGGCGGTACGCCGAATAAGTCGCCCGTCCACATTGCTTTGCGAGTGTCGAGTCGCGCTGTGGTCGATGCGTTTTATCGCGCGGCGCTCGCCGCGGGCGGCAAAGACAATGGAGCGCCGGGCATTCGCGCGCACTATCATCCGCATTATTATGGCGCGTTTGTGCTCGACCTCGATGGCCACAATATTGAAGCGGTCTGCCATGATCCGGAGTGATGAATTATGAATAGACAATTTATCGAAGCCTATTACGCGGCATATAACAGCGAAGATCCAACTCTGCTGCAAAAATTTTACGCCGATGACGTGGTGCTGATCTCGGCGCAGGGCGAGTTACGTGGCGCCGCGGCAATTTTGGCGACTTACCGATTTCTCACCGAGCAATTCTACGATCGCATGACACCCGAACAGATCGTTATCGATGGCAATACGGCGGTGGTGGATATCATCGATATATTTACGGCTAAGCGCGATGTCGCGGATTTCATGGGCATGGCCCTGCGCGCCGGCGAAACGCTGGAGTTGCGCCTGCGCGGCACTTATACCGTTGCGGCTGCGGTTAACGATAAAAAATTTACGCGCATTGTTATCGAGCTGCTCGCCTGACGGCGGTTGGTTAACGATCGATTATTGGCGACGAGCGACGAAATTATCATGGCATGGATTTATCTGGTGCTGGCAGGTTTATTCGAGATTGGCTGGCCGGTAGGTTTGAAAATTGCGCAACTGCCCGCATCCCGCGTGCCCGGTATTTTGATAGCGATCGGCTGCATGGCGCTGAGCGGTTATTTGTTATGGCTGGCGCAAAAGCAAATTCCGATGGGAACTTCGTATGCGATTTGGACCGGCATCGGCGCGGCCGGTACTTTTTTGGTCGGTATTATTTTTTATGGCGATGCTGCCAGTATGGGCCGATATTTAGGTATCGCGCTGATTCTGGCCGGCGTGCTGTTATTGAAGGTCGCGCATTGATTTTAATTGTGCACTAGGAGAGCTCCATGAAATCCATACCGATGATTATATTGTTTGCAGTGCTTGCGGGTCCGGCGTTGGCCGTCGAACGCGTGATTACGGTCAAGGGCGCAGCGGAAATTGAAGTCGCGCCCGACATCGTTACCGTCAGTTACGCGGTGATAAAAATGGAGCCGCAGGTCGCCGACGCCAAGGCCTATGTCGATAAAGTCGGCAGCGATACCATTCGTGCGGCAATTGCCCAAGGCGTAAAGGAAGAGGATATCTCATCGTCGAATCTGGATATTCGGCGCGAACTGCGCTACGACGATAAGCAAAACAAACAGGTGTTGGTCGGCTATACGGTCACGCGCAATGTGACATTAACGCTGCGAAAAATCGATAACTTCAATAAGCTGCTGCAGGCATTGGTCGATGCCAGACTCGATGAAGTGCAAAACATTCAGCCGGGTATTTCGACGCTACCGAAATTAAAAGCCGAAGCGTTGAAAGCGGCCACCGACGATGCGAAGCTGAAAGCCGATCTGCTGGCCGGCCAGTTTCAAGGGAAGCGCGGCGAGCCGCTGGAGATCAACGAGGAGCGCATCGACAATATTTTCCCGGTGCGCGAAGTGGCGATGATGAAGGCTCGCGGCCCCGCGCAGGCGGCCGACACTTACGAATTCAAGCCGGGCAAAATAAAAGTCAGCGCCGATGTGTTCGTGAAATTCGCGCTCGTGTTGCCGTAGAGACGAACAGGTTCAAGCGATGGGTAAGGGGCGTTTAGAAGCATTCAGCGACGGTGTGATCGCCATCATTATCACCATTATGGTGTTGGAGATGAAGGTGCCGCACGGCATCGAATTCGAGGCGCTGAGACCACTGTTGCCGGTGCTGCTT
>DATIED010000422.1:0-7562 GCA_035455965.1 Spongiibacteraceae bacterium | reverse complement strand
GTTGTAGGCGGCGATAAGCAGACAGCGCTCTGGCGCTGGCGACGCGGCGAGGAGTTACCCGCCAGCCTGATAAATCCCACCGATGGCATCGACATTTACACCGATCTGCTGCTCGATCCCCCATCCTGATATTCGCTGGGGGCAGCGGTTGCCGCCGCGGGTCACTACCGTATAATCCGCGCTTCGCCCAATAATCGATAACGAGGTTTTTATGCAGGCAACCAATCGGCAATGGTTATTGGCCAGTCGTCCACAGGGAATGGTAGGAATCGAAAACTTTACGCTGCGCGAAGTGGCGCGACCGAGCCCCAATCTGGCAGCGGGTGAAATTTTAGTGCGCAATTTGATGCTGAGTTTCGAGCCGGCGATGCGCGGTTGGCTCGATGATGTGCCGAGTTATTTTCCGCCGGTGCAAATCGGCGATCCCATGCGCTCATCGGCTATGGCCGAAGTCGTGTCATCCACCAATCCGCAATATCCGGTCGGCAGTCTAGTCATGGGTATGTTCGGTTGGCAGGAATACGCGCTCGGCAATTGCGCTGGCGACATGATGCCGCCAGTGCCGATTCCAGCCGGTACGCCGTTATCGATTCCGCTCGGCAGTATGGGCGGTAGCAGCCTCACCGCGTATTTTGGCTTGCTCGATGTGGGCCAACCCCAGCCCGGTGAAATCGTGGTTGTCTCCGGCGCAGCGGGCGCGGTCGGTTGCGTGGTCGCGCAGATTGCCAGGATTAAAGGCTGCCGGGTGATTGGTATTGCCGGCGGTAGCGAAAAATGCGCCTGGTTAAAAACCGACTGCGGCCTGGACGAAGTCATCGATTATAAAACCGAGGACGTCGCGCAACGTCTCGCCGAACTCTGCCCGCGCAGTATCGATGTGTTTTTCGATAATGTCGGCGGTTCGACGCTGGAAGCGGCTATTGAGCAGATCGCCGAGCACGGGCGCATCGTTTTGTGCGGCGCGATCTCGACTTATAACGATGCCGAATCGCAGCCCGGCCCACGCAACTTAATGAATCTAATTATTCGCCGGGTACGCATGCAGGGATTTATAACGGTGGATTATCTGGATCGTATGGGAGAGGCACAGGCTGCGTTGATGGAGTGGGTCTTTGGCGGGCAGATTAAATACCGCGAGGATATTCAACACGGCTTTGAGAATATCCCGAAAACTTTTTTGCGCCTGTTCAGTGGCGACAATCAAGGTAAGCAGCTGTTGCAAATTGGTGCGCCGACGGCAGCTTGAAAATAAGCATTCGCTACATTAAAACGCGTAGCGAATGCTTTTATCGATTTAAATCCTGCGATTAATTGTAGCGCTCGGCAAAACTGGGACGCTGATAAACAGGAATCGCATCGATCAAAACACGCCCAGCTTCGTTTAGCATCGGATCGGGCTCCTTATCCTTCTTGGCTTTATCGGCAACAGCCGGCGCGTCAGCATCTTCGTCCGCTGGCTCGGCCAGCTTATCCAATGGTTTCTCGCCTTTTGCAACGCGCCGTTTATTTTCAAGCTCTAATCCCTTGGCTTTTTCATCAGCCATCTCGCGTTTCCGTACTGCTTCGTTCAACGAGAGCTGGGTGTGTTTACGCATTTCATCGGCTGCCGCCAGCTGCGCACGCAGGAAAATAAAGTCAGGGTCCGCTTTAACCCGGTCTTCGTGCTTCGCTAACAGGCTTGGCAATACCTGCTGGATATCGAAGTAAATTTTGTGCTGTACGGGGGCAATGCGATCCCAAGGCATCGCTTTATCGAGCGCGCTTTCGCCGACCTCCTTCGGATCGTACAGCGAAGGGAAGGGCACATCCGGCAATACACCGCGATGCTGAGTGCTTTCGCCAGAGATGCGATAGAACTTCGATTGCGTTAACTTTAAAGCACCGTACTGCAAATCCATCAATTGCTGCACGGTGCCTTTACCGAAGGTCTGATCGCCGAGAATGATGCCGCGCTGGTAATCTTGAATCGCGCCGGCAAAAATCTCCGATGCGGAAGCACTCAACCGATTGGTCATGACCGCCAATGGCCCGTCATAGTAAGGAGCGCTACGCTGCTTGCCTTCGCGGAAAATACGCGCCGAGGATTCTCTGATCTGCACGGTTGGACCGGAGTCGATAAACAAACCGATTAAAGAGTTAGCCTCTTGCAGGGAGCCACCGCCGTTTTCGCGCAAATCGATAATGACGCCATTGACGTCTTCCGCCATCAGTTCGGACAGCAGTTTCTGAACATCGCGCGTGGTGCTTTTGAAGTCGCTATCGCCGCGCCGCATCGCATCGAAGTCGACATAAAATGCCGGCACATTGATCACACCGATTTTTACCGCGCGGCCATTTTGCGTCAAATTCAATATGCGTTTTTGTGCGCTTTGCTCCTCCAGGGTAACCTCATTGCGCACGATAGCTATTAACTTGCGCTCGGCATCGGATTTGGAAGCGGCGGGAATGACTTCCAAACGCACTGTGCTGCCTTTGGCGCCGCGAATCAAATCTACGACATCGTCGAGCCGCCAGCCAACCACATCCTGCACTTCGCCGGTCTTGCCTTCGCCGACACCGACGATGCGGTCGGAAGCTTTCAGTTCGCCCTGTTTATCGGCCGGCCCCGCCGGTACAAGGCGAGCGACTTTGGTGTAGTCGTCATCCATCTGCAATACCGCGCCGATACCTTCCAGCTTGAGACTCATATTGATCGTGAAGTTTTCCGACGTGCGCGGCGAAAAATAATTGGTATGCGGGTCGTACAGGCTGGTCAACGCATTCATGTAAATCTGGAACACATCATCCGCGCTATATTGCTTGGCGCGGGCAATTTGACTGCGATAGCGCTTCTCCAACAGCTTCACTAAATCATCGGGCTTTTTACCGGCCAAGCGCAGGCTTAACACGGTATTTTTTAAACGTAACCGCCATAACTCATCGGCTTCGGCAGCAGTTTGCGGCCATTTTGGATTTTTATCGCGCTCCAGATTGAGCGATTCATCTTTGGTAAAATCCATTGCCGCTATAGTTGCGGGCAGGGTCGCTACGGTTTTTTCCAGACGCTGAATTAAACGCTCCTGGTAGCGGCGAAAAATCACGAAACCAGACTCGAGATCGCCTTTGTGCAAACTATCGTCGAGGTTATTGCGATACTTGGCAAAGCTGTCGACATCGCTCTGCAACAAAAACAGCCGGGAGCCATCGAGGCTTTTTAAATACGCATCGAGCAATTGTGCCGATAGTGCATCGTCGAGAATTTGCTTGTTGTAGTGACGCGTCTCCAGATCGGCTACCACCTCGACGGCGGTTTTGCCCAACTGAGGCGTCCAGGCTAGCGGTTTGTTGGCCGCATCGCCTTTAGCCGCCGCGAGCGATCCGAATAAGCTGATGAGAAGAGTTAACGTGAAGTGGACGAGGGGATTGCGGTTTAAATTCACAGCGGGTTCTCGACGATGGGCATTATGAAATCTTCAGCACAGTATACATGCCCATGGAGTCTTTGCCGTGGGCGACTTTTCAATGTGGCGCTCGGTCGCCGCTAATATTTTCGGGCGTAGCGCAATGCGCTCATCCCATTTTCCGCCTCTCGAGTCCACCGGTTCAGACAAAGCTGCACCACTGTAGTTGCCAAAATTGTTGGCGATTAGAAAAAAAGCTTGCCGTATCCCCATTTAGCCATATAATGATAACCATTCTCATCGCTGGGTGGCGCCATTGTGGCCTTGGCATACCGACAATTACATAGGCATTCCAACCTGAAGGGTGGTTTCGGGGCCATATTAACCATAGCGGTCCATGTAATTATTATTGCGCTCTTGCTGCTAACCCGTACGCATGTCACTTCGGAAGCAGCGCCGTTAGCAGTAACGATTTTTTCTGAGCCACCGCATCAAAATCAGCAACAGCCAATCGAGCATCGACCGGTCGTGTCCAAGGATGTATCCACGCTGCGGATACCGCAACCGGAAATCCTGCTGGCGGATACTCCTCCTTCAAATTCCATCGCGGTCAGCACTAGCGCACCAATCAGTAATGCCGTTATTGCGCCGCAACCGGCGCCAAGTCAACCGCGCTTCGACGCCGACTATTTAAACAATCCGAAACCCCATTATCCGCCGTTATCGCGCCGCTTGCGCGAGGAGGGCGTGGTGATGCTGCGCGTGTACGTATTGCCCACCGGACTACCCGACGCAGTAGAGTTAAAGCGCTCCTCGGGTAGTGCACGTTTGGACGAGTCCGCTCTGTCTGCTGTACGCCAATGGCGCTTTGTCCCAGCACGTAGTGGCGATGTAGCAGTGGCGGCATGGGTTGTAGTGCCGATCGCGTTTAGTTTGGCTGCGTAACTCAAACAGGCCTGTACCAATAATGATGACCAGCTTTCCGGATAACGATGCAATTACACCTGCCACTATGGCTGGTGGGGAGAGCGCATCGCAGACCTCGCAGAAGTTATCCTCGCAGGATTTGTTCCGCAACGGCAGTACCGTTTGCATCGAGCATCAAGGCGAACATTACTGGTTGCGCTTAACGCGCGGCAATAAATTAATTTTGACCAAATAAGCTCGCTTCGACAGCCATAAACAACCTCAACAACAATGGCCTTAAGCCGACGGCCGACGATTTATCCCGTGTTAATCCCGTGCTTAGCGGCGTTCGAATAGCCGCTTTTTTTATTCCAGCGAGCCGTTGCCGTGCGCCATTTAATCCGGCGCACGCTTTACCAAGGCCTCGATGCCATCGACCAGCCGATCGACGGTAAAAGCAAATAACGCGTTGTTATCCTGATCTCCCAAATACGGCATCAAATATTCAATTTCAGCGCGCGATTCCGCCGACAGGTGCTGTAGGGCTGCGCTGGCATTCTCCTGCTCGAGACTCAGATTATAGGGATCGAGCGTCAGTTCGTTCACGATCGCGCCGAATACCATGCGGGAAATACACCGCACACTATCCATCAACAGATAGCCGGATAACCCGGCGCGCCGTAGCGCCTGGATAAGCGGCACGGTTAACTCAAACCAGCCGGCGGGCGTTTGTCCGGGCCTTAACTGCACAAGTTCTGCTGCATGTGGAAACACCAGAATCCGATCGCGAATTGCATTCGCCCATAAGCGCAGCGCCTGACGCCAGTCCTGTTCGGCGCGCGCGGCAGCCATATCGACCCCGGCCATTACGCGCTCGGAAATATTTAAGAAAAGGTCCTCCTGATTATTGAAATAACC
This sequence comes from Spongiibacteraceae bacterium, assembly GCA_035455965.1. Classification (GTDB taxonomy): domain Bacteria; phylum Pseudomonadota; class Gammaproteobacteria; order Pseudomonadales; family CAMLJR01; genus CAMLJR01. The sequence continues at coordinate 2,358 of DATIED010000422.1, read as the reverse complement.
GTACAGGGCTGTAGGCGTGGTTCCTAATTCGTTAGCCAGGCGCTGCATGGTCAATTGCGACAGCGGTACGCTTTGCAGCAGCAGCAGAGCCGAATCGAGGATACGATCTTGAGAAAGTTGGGGGGGGCGGCCGCGAGGGCGCTTGACTACCGTTGACATGGTCTTCCCATTTGCACGATTCTCCATTAAGATAACGTCATTATTTAATTTTATGGCGGCCAGTTGGCAACCGTTGTTATCAGCGCCATTGTAATAGCGAGTGCTACCGAAAAACAATTTACCTCCAATGCAAATCTTCTCCTCGCACACCAGCCCTGCCGGTGTGACATTCAGTTGACATATCCCCTTTCTCCAACCTATATTTAATAAGTGTTATTAATAATACTCGCCATGTGTCTCGTGGCGCCTCATTGCGAGCTTCTTTGAGGATAAAACGCAGGGAGTCTGTCCCTTACGGATTAAATCCCGTACAGCCGGAAAAACAGCACCTACTGAACGCCAATAATCCCAACTACAAAAGTAAGTGGAGGAGAGAATATTTATGCGTCATTTTAAGTCCCGAAAGACTCTGATCGCTGCGAGCATTGCCGCAACGATGTGGGTCGCGCCAGCGGTTTTAGCAGCGGAGACTGCCTTGGAGGAGGTTATTGTCAGCGCCCGTAAGCGCGATGAAAATCTGCAGCAGGTTCCGACCGCGATTAACGTCATCACCGCGGAAAGCTTACAGGACCGCCAAGTTTCTAATATCACCGACCTGGAACGTATCTCGCCAAACATTACGATGACCGAAACTGGTGGTTCGCAAGCCGGTAGCCTGCAGGTGTTCATGCGTGGTATCGGCAACGATAATGGCTTCGATCCCGGTGTTGGTCTCTATATCGACGATGTCTTTATTCAACGCACGTCGGGCGCGATGCTCGATCTATACGATGTAGAGCGCATCGAAGTACTTAAAGGCCCGCAGGGCAACCTGTATGGCCGCAACACCATCGGCGGCGCAATCAAATACATCACCAAGGAGCCCGATGAAACGTTAGCGGCACAAATCGAAGGCAAAATCGGCAGCTATAACTTGCGCCAGGTAAAAGCCTCGGTGTCCGGTCCGCTGATCGATGGTCTGTTATACGGCGGCGTGGGCGCTATGACCAAGCAGCGCGACGCTATTCAAAAGAATACGTTCAATGGCGATAAATTGTGGGATGCCGATGTGCAAGGTTTCCGCGGCAATCTCAAATTTACACCGCAGGACAATCTGACTGTTAAAGCGGGTGCCGATTACACCCACGATAGTTCGGCGCCGCGTATTCCCAAACTGGTCGGTGCTAACGAAGCTGCCCTCAATGCCATCTATGAGGGCGCCAAAGGGTTTGGATCTCTGCCGGCAAATGCGCCGCCGCCGGACTTTTCTGCGGCGCATACCAGCGCCGACAAGGTTAGCTCCGAAGTCGACTTCAGCGACTATCGCATCTATACATTCACCGGTTACTTATCGCTGCAATATGATCTGAGCGACCAGTGGAGCTTTAAGTCGGTAACGGCCGAGCGCAAAGTTACGCAAACCTTCCAGGGCGAATTCGACGGCAGCGGTATTACTTATCTGGCAAATACGCAGCAATTTCACTCCGACGATTTGTCGCAGGAACTGCAAGCGAACTTTACCGGTGAAGTATTGGATGCGGTGGCAGGTTTCTTCTACACCAGCGGTAGGGCTGACACGCCATCGGTGGGCACCATCTCTCCTTACGCCATTTACATCGATCGATACACCAATACCTACAAATCGTCGGCGGATTTAAAATCGTGGAGCCTGTACGGCAACATGGATTATGCCTTTGCCGATGCCTGGCATTTATCGCTCGGTGCGCGCTTAACCAACGATAAAAAAACTTTTGTTAATTTATCCGATGTGTTGTATTCCGCTAATGGCGACCCCAATGCTCCGGGAATCCCAGCGTCCGGTCCGGTGAATTTTGGGCCTGAATCGACCAGTTGGCGCAATTTTTCGCCCTCTGCAAAACTGGCCTACGACTTCAGTCAGGACACGATGGGCTACATGAGTTTTTCGACGGGCTTTAAGGCAGGTGGCTACAATCCCTTCCCGAATGGCTCGCCTTCGGTCACCTTCGACCCGGAAAAAGTTAAGACTTATGCACTGGGCCTGAAAACCACCTTGCTCGACGGCCGCCTGCGCTTCAATACCGAAGCGTTTTATAATGACTACACCGACAAGCAGTTACAGTATCTGTACGTAAATGATGGAACACTCACTACGTTCTATACCAATGCAGGTAAGGTGACGACTCAGGGTATTGAAACGGAGATCAGTTGGTTGACTCCGATCGAAGGTCTGCAGTTCGA
>DATIED010000421.1:0-5225 GCA_035455965.1 Spongiibacteraceae bacterium | reverse complement strand
GACCAAGCGCTGCTCCTGCAGCCGATCTCGATCCCGAAACCATGGGGGCGCGAGATCTGGTATACCGGTATAGAACAGCGCGGCGTTGCAGAGATAAGCGATGGTCAATTTACTGTGGCGCTGCCATGGTTACTCGCCGCCGCGCCGCAGCGTTTACTCGGCGGTGACCAAGAACCCATTTTATTGAAAATCCTCGATCCGTTACCGGCGGCGGTATTCGGCGATTTGTATTTTGAAATGCATCGGCAAAAACAGGAGGTGTATGTCGTAACGGCGGTTGATACAGATGCGTGGCCCGACGGTATAGGCGCTATCCGCTTTGGCTTTAATGCCGAGGTGCGCGCATTTTACGGCGACGATCAAAAGTTTCTCGACGCTTATTTAACTTCCGTGCGGGCTTATAGAGAAATTCGCGGCTCGATCGATCGGCAACTGGATGCACGCCGCCAGGTCGAGGGTATCGATCTGAACGAGCCGCTTGCTGCGTCGACTTTACAGGCATGGTTGGAGGGGTTGCCGTTGTCGTTGACTCGTCAGGAGCAAGCGGCGCGTGCAGCAATGGAGCGCTTTACCGGCATGCAATCATTACAGGTAGGCGACGTCATCAAAGTACCTTGTCTGGTGCCGCATTCATTGCAGCATGGCGTGCGCACGGTCGAGTTTCAAACTCCGGTCTACGAGCGCCTGATCTTGTCGTTCGCTCAAAAAGTATTGACTCAGGCCGGTTGGGATACCGAAGCTGCTGCCGCGCTGCTATGCATGGATCCACCACCGCTCGAGCCGTGGTCTATCACTGCGCAGGGCGATAACTGGATCGAGGAGCGAATAGTCGAGTTCGATAATTTTGAGGTGCGACGCATAACCTTACAAGGCGGGGCCGTCCGCACGCTTAGCAGCAGCGATCGCTATGGACTATTGATGGCTGTAGGAGCCGATTTGCAGCTCGCGAGTGAATCATTGCCGACGGATACCGCAGTCCTGCTGCCTGTAGCGTGGCGCGGTAGCGAGGTTGCCAATATCGGCAGTCGCCCTGCCTATCTGTTGTTGGCGACGCCGACCGCCGCACGCGGTTGATGCTGCGCGACCCTTGTGGCACAATCAGCGCCCGCCACAGTGCCCCTTCGCCGTCGGCAACAGCATTGAATCTTTTTATTTATCAATAGCTAGCGGCTGATTTAAGGTGCTGCGGTGAGTGTTTTTATAGTGCGAAAGTGGCGAAATTGGTATACGCGCTGGATTTAGGTTCCAGTGGGGCAACCCGTGAGAGTTCGAGTCTCTTCTTTCGCACCAACGATTAATTTCCAGTGTTATGAAGCGCATCGACGCGTATTCATTGCCAATTTTGAGGGTAGACCATGCAGGTTTCGATTGAGACGACTTCCCCGCTGGAGCGTCGTTTGACGATCGGCGTTCCCGCCGCACGCGTAGAGCAAGAAGTGAATGCGCGTTTGCAACGCGCTGCTCAGACTGCGAAATTGGACGGCTTTCGTCCTGGCAAGGTCCCCATGAAAGTAATTCGTCAGCGTTTTGGCGACGGCGTGCGCCAAGAGGTTTTGGGCGAGGTGTTGAGCCAGTCGTTTTCGGAGGCCGTACGGCAGGAAAAATTACGACCCGCCGGGCAGCCATCGATCGAGCCGAAGACGATCGAAGCCGGTAAGGATCTTGAATATACAGCAACTTTCGAAGTGTTCCCTGACATCGCGCCTGGCGATTACAGCGTTATCGAGGTAGTAAAGCCGATCGCTGAAGTGACCGAGCAGGATGTCGATAAGATGATCGATACGCTGTGCAAGCAGCAGGGCAGTTGGGTCGACGTGGCGCGCGCTGCTCAGACTGGCGACCAAGTTAACATCGATTATACCGGTACTAAAGCCGGCGAAGCGTTTGCTGGCGGCAGTGCCGAAGGCAGCGATCTGGTGCTTGGCTCCGCGCGTATGATTCCCGGTTTTGAGGAAGGTATCGCCGGCATGGCGCCCGGTACGGAAAAAGTGGTTGCGCTGAGTTTCCCTGCCGATTATCACAATGAAGATTTAAAAGGTGCCGCGGTTGAATTCAAGATCAAATTAAATCGCGTTCAGGAACAAAAGCTCGCCGAGTTAAACGATGAGCTGTTCAGCAAGTTTGGCGTTAAAGAGGGCGGCGTTGCGCAGTTCCGCAAAGAAGTGGCGGAAAATATGGCGCGCGAATTAAAAAATGCGACCCGTAATAAGGTTAAGAATCAAGTGATGGAAGGGCTGTTGAAAGTGCATAGCGATTTAGCCGTGCCGAGCGCGCTGGTTGCCGAGGAAATCAAGGCGCTGCGCAATCAAACCGTCCAGCAATTCGGTGGTCAGCGCAACGATATGGATTTTACCGCCATATTGCCCGACGATATGTTTCGCGCACAGGGCGAAAGACGCGTCAAGTTGGGATTGATCCTCAACGAACTGATTAATAGAGATGCCGTTAAAGCCGATCCGCAGCGCGTGCGCACCATGATCGAAGAAGTGGCATCCACCTATGAGGATCCGCAAGAAGTCATCGACTGGTATTACAGTAACCGTCAGCAATTGCAGGGTATCGAAGCGGCCGTCGCGGAAGAGCAGGTCGTCGAGAAATTGTTGGCTGGTGCTAAAGTTAGCGATAAAGCTTGCGGTTACGAAGAGGCTCTGAAGGCTGATGCAGGAGCCGCCGAGGCCGAATAGATTTACGGCGACGTGAGATCGAGGACCGGCTACACTGGTAATCTAGGTTGTCTCGCCAACTTTGATGTTGGCGACGATACAGTTGTTCAAATAGATTAATTCATGACGGAAGAGCGATCAAAGCATGTCCAGCTATTCGATTGATGGTAGAAATAAAAATACCATAAACAGTTTGGGTTTGGTCCCCATCGTTGTTGAGCAAACCGCGCGCGGCGAGCGTTCTTACGATATTTATTCGCGTCTGCTGAAGGAGCGGGTTATATTCTGTGTTGGGCAGGTGGAAGATCATATGGCCAACCTGATCGTTGCGCAGTTGTTGTTCCTCGAGTCTGAAAATCCCGACAAAGATATTCACCTCTACATCAACTCTCCGGGTGGCTCCGTAACAGCTGGCCTGTCGATTTACGACACGATGCAGTTTATTAAGCCCGACGTCAGCACGATGTGTATCGGCCAAGCCGCCAGTATGGGTGCTTTTTTGCTGACCGGCGGTGCTAAAGGCAAGCGCTTCATGCTGCCGAATGCCCGCACGATGATCCATCAACCAAGCGGCGGCGCGCAGGGCCAGGCGACCGATATCGATATTCAAGCGAAAGAAATTCTCATTATTCGTCAGCGACTTAACGAATTAATGGCAAAGCATACCGGCCAGACCTTTGAAACGATCGAGCGCGATACCGAGCGCGATAATTTTATGAATGCTGAGCAGTCGAAAGCCTACGGGTTGATCGATCAGGTACTTTCGCAGCGTCCTTCCAGCCCGGCCTGAGCAACGTAGACTTGCAAAACGCCGCAAAAGGCAGCATCTTTAGCAGAGACGGAGTTGTCCCGTCTTCTGTACCGAGAGGGTTTAGCTCCCATGACTGATCACACCAAGGACAGTGGCGACACGGGCAAGTTGCTGTACTGCTCTTTCTGTGGCAAAAGCCAACACGAAGTGCGTAAGCTGATTGCCGGTCCCTCCGTTTTTATTTGCGACGAGTGCGTAGATCTCTGCAACGATATTATTCGCGAAGAGGTGCAGGAGAGTGGAAGCGACAATAGTCGCGATCGCCTGCCCACACCGCATGAAATCAAAGCCATCCTCGACCAATATGTAATCGGCCAGCAGCACGCTAAAAAGGTGTTGGCAGTCGCAGTTTACAATCACTACAAGCGCTTACGCGTGGGCGATGGCAAGAAAGAGGAGGTCGAACTCGGCAAAAGTAATATTTTGCTGGTCGGGCCTACCGGCAGCGGTAAGACGCTACTGGCCGAGACCTTAGCGCGCTTGCTCGATGTTCCTTTTACTATCGCCGATGCTACGACACTGACCGAGGCTGGTTATGTCGGTGAAGATGTAGAGAATATTATTCAGAAATTGTTGCAGAAGTGCGACTACGATGTTGAGAAAGCCCAAATGGGTATTGTCTACATCGACGAGATCGATAAGATTTCGCGTAAGTCGGATAATCCGTCTATTACTCGCGATGTATCCGGCGAAGGCGTACAGCAGGCGCTGCTGAAATTGATTGAGGGCACTATTGCCTCGGTGCCACCGCAGGGAGGCAGAAAACATCCACAGCAGGAATTCCTGCAGGTTGATACCGCTAATATTCTCTTTATTTGCGGCGGTGCATTTGCCGGTTTGGATAAAGTGATTCGCGATCGCTCGGAAAAGGGTGGGATCGGCTTTAACGCTGAAGTTAAGAGTAAGGACGAGCGGCGCAATGTCGGTGAAATATTGGCCGATGTCGAGCCAGAGGATTTGATTCGCTATGGATTGATTCCAGAGTTTGTCGGGCGTTTGCCGGTTATTGCGACCCTTGAGGAGCTCGATATTCCTGCGTTGGTCAGCATTCTCACGGATCCAAAAAATGCATTGACCAAGCAGTACGGTAAACTGTTTGAAATGGAGGGCGTCGAGGTCGATTTCCGGGAAGACGGTCTACAGACCATCGCGGAAAAGGCGATGGAACGCAAAACCGGCGCGCGTGGTTTGCGCTCTATCTTAGAGTCGGTATTACTGGAGACGATGTACAACATTCCCTCCATGGATAATGTCAGCAAAGTAGTAATCGATGCTTCTGTTATTAAGGGCGATTCCGAACCCTTATTGGTTTATAAGAGTATCGAGCAACGCAAAGCAGTGCCGGAAGATTAGTCTCCGTTGGATCGATCGAAAAGGACCTTAGGGTCCTTTTTTGTTTCAACTGTTCTGTAATTGTTAAAAGGCTTTCATAAAGTATGGTTTTATTTTTCTGACTTTTGATGCCTCTGTTCCTATAGCCACCAATGGCGCTCTTTTTATAACCGTACAGGCATTTTATTTCGCTGCTGCTCTTGTTTTTGGCGATCAAACCCCAAGCTTTGTAGAATTAATGCTGGCTTAAAGGTTTAGACGGCCTAGTATTACTATCATAATCCTTCGAGCCCGAGCTCACTGTCTAACGAGGTTTCCCATGGCGGATATACTGGATCCCATCGAGTTACCACTGCTTCCTTTACGCGATGTTGTGGTTTATCCATACATGGTCATACCGCTGTTCGTAGGACGCGACA
>DATIED010000420.1:0-2688 GCA_035455965.1 Spongiibacteraceae bacterium | reverse complement strand
CGCCAATCAGCCATAGTGGCGTGGCCGGCGCGACCGATGCCGATAATACGACCCTATTGGCCGCCGAGCTTAAACGGTAGGGCGCAACGGTGGCTTCCAGCAGATCGCCTAAATTGAATACGCTGCGCTCGAGTTCAAGCTTGCCGGCTTCGACCTTGGAATAATCGAGAATATCGCTCAACACGCGCAGCAATGTTTTGCCGGAATTATAAATAGTGCTGGTGTAGTAGCGCTGTGTCTCGTTTAAGTCGGTATCTTTAAGTAATTCGGCCATGCCCAATACGCCGTTCATTGGCGTGCGTATCTCGTGGCTCATCACTGCGAGAAATTCGCTTTTGGCGCGCGATTCGGCCTGCGCCAGCGCCGCCTTGGCTTCCGCTAATGCGCGCTCGTTGCGAATGCGCCGCAGCTTATCGGTCAGCATCAGTGCGAAGGCGACCCCCTGCAGGCAATATGCGAGCTCGTAGCCGTGCAATACCAGCGGCACTGGCGGCAATACGCCGCTGATGCCCAACAGGTGCAGCAGCGACAACAGCAGAAAGCCGAGCATACCTGCGAAATAATAGCCGGCGGAGGGACGGCGTTGCCAGGCGAAATAGATCGCCAATCCTATTAAAAAAATCAGGCAAAACACGGCCAGCAGTAAATTCGGTATCGCGAGCGCATCGATCTGCCATGGCGCGCATAACACTAGCGCCGCTTCCAGGTAACACAGCGTGCGCAGCGTCAAATCGATCCCGCGATCCTGTTGCCAGGTTTGGAAAACCGCGCGCGTGAATAACAGCAGAAACAACATCTCTGCCGTCGAGGCAATATTGCCGGCAATCGTATGCCATTTCGGCCAGCGGCCCAACAGGGGACCCAATTCGCCATTCATAAACCCTAATAGAAGCACACCGAGGAATACCGCGCAGAGGTAATAAAGCGTGGTGCGCGACCAGTCCTTCACCGCCACGGATAGCAACAGCATGTACATCGCTACGCCCACGACGATACCGATAATCAGGTTCGAGCGGCCGGCATGCGTGCTCGCCATCTGTGTTAAGCCATGACCGGAGATGATATAGGGCGCGAAGAAGGTATCGGTGGCCGGCGTAACTTTAAAATATACGGTCAGCGGTTCGGCATCGGCGGTGTCGATAGGAAAAGCGTAGTAGCGATATGCCATGGGCCGATTCTCCCAGGGCAGTTTCAAGCCGGCGCGTTGATGAATCCACACGCCGTCGCGCTGATAATAGACATCCACGTAATAGAACAACAAATTATCCAGCACCAGCATTAACTCCGGCGCGTCGTTCTGGCGGTTTTGCAGCGTGAAACGAAACCAGCTATTGGCATCGGCATGGCGAATATTGCGTTCAGCGAAAGGAGCAAATTGCGTATTGAACTCGCCGGCGAGTACGCGCTCGTCGTCGGTATTACCGCTCGGATCCACCCAGCGTTGCAGATGCGCGAACAACGGCTGCGGCTGATCGTTAATGACCCGTAAATTGCTATTGGTATCGGCCTGTGCGGACAGACTGACCCATAAGAGCCCAAAAAATAGCAGCAGGTTTCGCATAGTTCACCTTCGCGACAACGTCGAGGCGTAGTTATTATTCAATGGGCGTTGCGCAGGTTCGCGCAGCGCACTCTGCACCAGCTTAGTGTAAGCATTGAGTCTGGTACGATTCAGACGAATGAGTTATCGCGCCTAAAAGCACCTGCCATCGTGTTGATATTGTAGCCGACTATGCGGGTAGCCGGGCGGTGGGCTGAAGGCAATTGACTGCGGCGGCTCTCTGCATTGCGATTATTGCGGTGGCTTCTGTTCGATGTATCCAACGATTAAGCGTTGGTCTTATCTGCGGCGTACCTTGCACCAGTCTGCGGTGTACCTGCAGCTCCTTATATAGTTAGAGAAAATCCGTCTTAGCCGGCGGTTTACATTGCCTGGCTCGATCGCCAGAATGCGGGGTTTGTCGTTTATAGAGCCGCGGATGTAATGCAGCAATCATTGTCGTCTGGCGCTGCGCACTTACCCGTGCGCATATTGATCGTTTTTTCCCTGTTGAATATTCCTCTGGCTGGCGCGTTGATGCCGGTGTATGCCTATCTGCCACAATTTTATGCGCAGCAACTGGCCGACTCGAAACAGTTGGGCTCGGGACTGGCGCTGGTCGGCACGCTATTTATGTTGAGCCGCATCTGGAACGCGGTGCTCGATCCGGTGGTGGGCATCTGGTCTGATCGCACGCACAGCCGCTGGGGACGGCGCAAGCCATGGATCGCCAGCGGCAGCATTATTTTTTTGCTGGCCTCGTACGCTTTGTTTGTCCGCAGTGCGACCCCGGTCGATGTGATTTACCTGGGCTTCTGGTTATTTACGTTTTATCTGGGTTGGACCATGGCGACGATTCCGTTCGCGGCATGGAGCGGCGAGTTATCGAATCATTATCACGAGCGCAGCCGCGTGCAAACCTATGTGCAAACATTTTCGGCGTTGGGTTTGCTTTTGGTATTGCTGATTCCCGCCGGCCTGGATTGGTTCGGACGCCACGAGCTGCAGGAAAAAATAGCCGCCATGGGCTGGTTCATGGTGATCACTTTGTTGCCAGCATTATTCGCCAGCTTATTTTTGGTGCGCGAAAACCTATTATTTGAAAAACCAGTACCTGAAAACCTGGTGCCCGACAACAAGACGCACTC
>DATIED010000419.1:0-9950 GCA_035455965.1 Spongiibacteraceae bacterium | reverse complement strand
ACTGCGCCGGCAATGCGCCGGTCAGTAAATTGATTTGGTCGGCAAAGCGCGTATCGAGCGACTGGCCGAAGCCGGAAATCGGCTCGGGAATCACCACCTCATTGATGCGGTATTGCACGTTAGCGTGATCGCCGCGGATATGCAGTTGCCCGTAGGAGTCCTGCACCACACCCGGCGCCTGCAGTATCACCTGGTTGAGCGGCGTCGAACTGCCGAGCGGCAGCGCCTGCAAATCGCTGCTATCGAAACGATAGGTGGAACTGCCGGTCTCCGGCGCCAAACCATTGCGCGCCTCATCCAGACGCTGGCCGATCACATCGACCGATTCGATTTTCTTATTGTCGGCGACATTGGGCGCTGCGCCGTCGGCGTACGCCGCGACGGACGACAAGCCAAAACCGATTGCCAGCATGGCCAGCCATAACACTTCGCGTTTGGCGATGGCTGGGAGGGCAATGACTGGGCGAACGAAACTGAATTCCACTGTAGTGTGGTGAATTGCGTGGTGAATTGTGTGCTGCATGCGAAAAACTCCTGAAATAACGTGTACGCCGCTGACACTGCGCAGCGGCGCGATAAAAAACTAAACGTTGAGATCAGCAGTAATGCGGAGGTGCGCGACTATCGTGGAAGCGGGTAGCGATGCGGCGGATTGCCGCGACGAAGAGTAGAAAAACCGGCGCGCCGAGCGGTATCGAGAGCGGCTGCCAGACATTGGCGACGACGGCGGCACCGTTGGCACCGGACAACATACACAGCGCGCAATCGACATCGAGTTGCGTGGCAGCATCGTGCCAATGCGCGGAGCTGGCGACCTGCCCGGCAAAAAACAACGCCAGCACCAGCACCAACCAATAAGGCCGGCGCAGGAAGCTGCGGTCGAAATTGCTGAGCGAGGAGATCATGAGCGAAAGGATATAATATAACACTCGGACAACCAAGCATTAGATCCGAACTAAAAACGCATAAACCGCCATTGCCCGCTACTTTCGCCCTTGCGCCAGCGCCAACGTATCGATCGGGCGCCTGGATTTTACAGCTCGAAATGGCTATCAAGCCGGCATCAGCAGCGCTTCGAACTGGCCGATCGGCAGCGGCCGACCAAACAAGTAGCCCTGATAAGCGCTGCAACCTTGCGCAGCCAGAAAATCGCGCTGCGCCGCGCTTTCGACACCCTCGGCGATCACCGTCAAACCCAGATTGCCGGCGAGCGCGATAATCGTCTTGGCGATCACCGCACCGTTGGGATCGACCAGCATATCCTTGACGAAGCTTTGATCGATTTTTAATTGATCCAGCGGCAGGCGCTTGAGATAGGCCAGCGACGAATAGCCGGTGCCGAAATCGTCGAGCGCGAAACCGATGCCTTCGCTTTTCAAGCGCGCCATCTTGGAAATGACATCGCCGATGCTGGTGACCAACAACCCTTCCGTCAGCTCCAGTTTCAGACGCTGTGGATTTGCGCCGGCTTCCGTTAACGCCGCCAGCACCTGCTGCACGAAATCGGCTTGATGGAATTGCCGCGGGCTGACGTTCACTGCGATGGTGAGATGTGCCGTCGCCGGCTGCCGCGCCCACAACGCTAATTGTTGGCAGGCCGCATCGAGCACCCAGCGACCGAGCGGCACAATCAAACCGGTATCTTCGGCCAATGGAATGAATTCCGCCGGCGCCACCAGACCGCGCTCGGCGTGGTGCCAACGCACCAGAGCTTCCGCACCGATTATCTGGTCGGTGCCGGTCACTTGCGGCTGGTAGTGCAGCAGAAAGCGTTGCTCCGTAATGGCCGCGCGTAAATCCGCCTCCAGTACGGCGCGCGCTTCGACCGCCGCCTGTATCTGCGGATCGAAAAAGCGCAGCGTGTTGCGGCCGGCGGCCTTCGCCTGATACATCGCCAGATCGGCGCGCTTCAATGGCTCCTCGATCGACTCCGAAAATTCGCCGAATAAGGTGATGCCGATACTGAGCGTGCTGCGATGTGCGTTATCGCCGAGTTGATATGGCTCACCGAGCGTCGCCAGAATTTTTTCCGCAACGATTTCCGCTTGTGCGGCGGCCGCCAGCGAACTCAGCCCGACATCCTCAAGCAGCACCACGAACTCGTCGCCACCCAGTCGCGCCAGCGTGTCGCCCTTGCGAATATTTGTCGTCAAGCGCTCGGCCACCATTTGCAATAACAGATCGCCCTGATCGTGGCCGCAGGTATCGTTAAGCGTTTTAAAATTATCCAGATCGATAAACAGCAGTGCGCCGAGCCGGCCATGGCGCGCGCTGGCATCCAGCACATGCGCCAGGCGCTCGAGCAAATGGCGGCGGTTGGGCAGCCCGGTCAATGGGTCGTAAAAGGCGAGGCTCTCTATTTTGGCTTCGGCAATTTTACGCGCGGTGATATCGACTGCGATGCCGCCAAAGAAACGGGTTCCGCCACTATCGACATAGGGAAACTTGGTGCTCAACCAATGAAAAACTTCGCCGCTGGCCGCAGTGATACTCTCCTCGACGGCGAGCGGTTTTCCCGTTTGCAGAACTTGCCGATCGGTCTCACCAAACTGCTCGGCGATAGCCGCGGAAAATAACTCGCTGTCCGCTTTGCCCTGCCAACTGCCGGGTGCCAGTGCAAAATGTTTTTCGCCCTGCGCATTGATATAAATGTAGCGCCCATCCTCGTCCTTCATCCACGACATCAGGTTGGTGTTATCCATAAACGAGCGAAAGCGGTTCTCGCTATCGTGCAATTTCAGCAGCGTTTTGTGCAGATTGGCGGCGTAGCCCTGCAGCTGATAAACCAGCAGCGCCATCAACAGCGAACCGACCAGATACAGTATTACGATGTAATAGTCTGCCGTTTCATGGATGAAGGTCCAATGCGGCGGAATAAAGATATAGCAACCCGCCACGGCGCTGAGCAGCGTCGCCAACAAACCCGGACGAGTCCCGCAAAAATAATAGATCGCGGCGGTGGCCGGATATAAAGTCGCAAATGGGAAACCCGCTTCGACGGGCATTATCAAAAAACGCAACAGCAAAGCCAGTGCAAATATTCCAACCGCCAAACCGCAACGCATCGGCAGCGATAACTCTCTATGCAGCAGCGTGAGCGATGTCATAAGCCGAGCGGTTCCTTAGCGAAGCAAAATTGTTGTCGAAGTATATAAGCGACCCGCACAGCGGACAGCCTGTCGATCGATGCGTACAGTTAAGTCGAAGCCGATGATTTAGTCGACACTGGTGATTACGTTGAAGCCGCTGGTTAAGTTGAAGCTGATGAATGGCCGGGGTTACATTGAAATAGCTACGCTCGGCTCGCGCAGCGTCTCAGCTTTACTCGAAAGGAATACTGGCAGCATATAATAACGACACCATCGATTACGAATTTTCACACCCGATAGAGAAAGTAACCCGCCAACATCAACAGCGCCATCGCCGCGTCGAACAGGATGCCGACCAAGGCCTGCGACAACGCCGGTCGATCGAGCACCAGGGAAACCAGCTTCACCAGTGTAGCCGCTGTCCAGAGCGCAGCAACGACAAGAAATAACTCCGCGCTCCGCAGCCATACCAGCGCACTCGCCAATACCAGAAAATTAGAACCGAGCGCGGTGCGCAGTTCGCCGAGCGCCAGTGGACCGCCGACCTTGATGTTTTGCGTGTCGGCCATTTTAGTCGTCGCCAGCAAGCCGCCAAAACCGATGGCAAACATCAACGCAATTCCCACCCAAGAACAAACTATCAACACCGTATTCATTATTATCGCTCTCGAATTCGCCAGACTTATTTTTAACTGACAGCTTTTAACTGATAACTAACATCCAACAACAAACAACTATCGCTAGCCGATTACCTCCCGCTCCTCATCGCAAAGTATCCATTGCGTGCGCGCGGGGTCGGAAAGATAGCGCTCGTCAGGCGCGATATTCTGTAAATACTCCGGTTCGCTGAACAGCGCTTCCATCGCCGCACTATCTCGATACCAGGCGATAGCGACACCATCGTAATCCGGTTCTCCGCGCGCGTAATCGCCCGGCGCGCGCGGATTCTGCTCGTAGCGTAGCAGATGCCGCGATACCGAAGGCGTATCGCGCAGCAATCGGGCATGCACATCCCGCCAATGTCGATGAAACTGCTCGGGACTCAGCGCCGGATTGCGGCGGATAAAACAAATCAGCTTTAGCATAAAACCTGCACGCCGCGCTTTCCGCTTACCGATTCATCAATCGAATTTAACGCCGAGGCGCTGGCCGATCGCTTCATAGGACTCGACGACATTGCCCAAATCCTGGCGAAAGCGATCTTTATCGAGCTTCTCGCGGGTATCCTTATCCCAGACGCGGCAGCCATCGGGCGAAAACTCGTCGCCCAACAGTAATTCCACAGTCCCGTTCGTGTCGGTGAACAAACCGAACTCGAGTTTGTAATCGACCAGCAGCATATTGCCGCTCAAAAATAGCGGCTGCAGCACCGTGTTGATTTTGAACGTCAGCTCTTTCATGCGATCGATTTGCGCCTGCGTCGCCCAACCGAACGAATGAATGTGATATTCGTTGACGATCGGATCGCCGAGCGCGTCGCTTTTCAGAAAAAACTCAAAGGTTGGGGGATTTAATTCCAGCCCCTCCTGGACGCCGTAGCGGCGACAAATCGAACCGGCGGCGATATTGCGCACCACGCACTCCAGCGGCAACATCTGCAAACGCTTCACCAGCGCTTCGTTATCGGACAATACTTTTTCGAAATGGCAGGGAATACCGGCCGCCATTAATTTTTGCATTATGAAGGCATTGAACTTGTTATTGACCATGCCCTTGCGGTCGAGCTGTGCGACTTTCTTACCGTCGAACGCCGAGGTGTCGTTGCGAAACACCATGATGTAACGATCGGGATCGTCAGTCTTGAACACGGATTTGGCTTTACCGGTATAAAGTTCTTCGCGCTTTTCCATGATAGCTCTCGATAGCTGCTGAATCGATGCCGCCTGTCGTCGACGATCGGCATCGATGGTTAATATTGATCACTGGCGCCGCCGCGCCTTACGGCCTTTTGTTCTCAGGACAACTTGTTTTTAATGTGGTTCAGCAATTCTTCTTCGACCGCCGCCGTAGTCGGTTTGCCATCCTGGCGCACGACACCGATGCGCACTGTGCTGTCATTGCCGCTCTCGGGCTGGACGGTAAGAACATAGACAATGTCGCTATGAATGCTGGTGGTATCAGCACTCCAGAACACCCAGGACCAAAAGCGGCTCCACCAGCCTTTCTTCTCCTCTTCCTCTTTCGGTGGCTCGTAGCGCACCCACACTTTGCGCTCGGTGCGATTGGTATCCTCTACGGTGAAACCAGCCTTGGGTAGCGCGGTGGTAAACGAGGCCCAGGCGCGCTCGAAACTCAGATCGAGCTGCAGATAAGCGTTCTCGCCGGGCGCTTTGTGTAAAAATACTTTGCCCTTGGAATCGAGGCCGCGCTGCGCCAACATCGACACGGCGCCGGCACTGCCGTTGTCGGCAATAAACTGCGCCAGCGCCTTTATCATTTCAGTTTCGCGCTCGCGGTTGTTCGATGCCGCCGGCCATTGGCTTTCGCCGGCGCGGCTATCGGCCTGTAACACGTAGACTTCGCTGGAGCCGCGCTGCACACCCTGCTCGATGCGCAAGCGATAACGCTCGC
This sequence comes from Spongiibacteraceae bacterium, assembly GCA_035455965.1. Taxonomy (GTDB): domain Bacteria; phylum Pseudomonadota; class Gammaproteobacteria; order Pseudomonadales; family CAMLJR01; genus CAMLJR01. The sequence goes on along the minus strand of DATIED010000419.1, from coordinate 4,290 downwards.
GTGCGACGCCGTCGGCCTTCGGTTGTAGCCAGGCGGTTTCGATAATGCCGGAAGTCGCATCCGCGCGCACGACAGTCAATTGATTGGTGGTGAGAAACTGCCGCACGCGCGGCCACACTTCACCCGGTGCTGCTTCGACCAAAATCCAATTAGCCTCGTCCAGACGTTGGATTTTCACCAACTCGCCATCCGGGTTGCCGGCCAACGGCTCGGGACGCGGCACCACGAACTTACCTTCGAGCGGTGCCGAATAAGCGATGCTTGGGATCGCAAAATCCTCATCGCTGACAGCCTTGCTCAGGCCGGGCGGTACCACGATGGGGCTTTCTACCGTGGCGCGCCGGTAATCGTCGCCGCGATCGCGAAATATACCTTTGTCGCCAAATAGCCAGCCGCAACCACTTAACACCAGCATGTTTGCCAGCAACGCCATCAGCACTACATATTTTTTCATCGAGGGTTCAACTATTCTTTTCAACGGATAGGTTTCAACGGGTATGTTTCAACTGAGCTTCAACTTACGCTTCGACGCAGCACTTATATTTATTCCTTCCACTCCTCTGCGCGGCACTCAATCAGAGGCCCGCGCTGCGCAACGCCGCGCGCACATCCGCCCTAACGCCTTCACTGAGCGGTGTTAACGGCAAACGAATGCCCGCGCCGATTTTGCCCAGCTCGGCCAATGCCCATTTCACCGGAATCGGATTCGCTTCGACGAATAATTGTTTGTGCAAAGACAGCAGCGGCTCGTTGTATTGGCGCGCGGCAGCGGCATCGCCGCGCAGGGCTGCGGCGCACATTTGTGACATCGCTTGCGGCGCGACGTTCGCGGTCACCGAGATATCGCCCTTGGCTCCGGCCAGAATCAGTTCGAGGGCAGTGCCGTCGTCGCCGGAATAAACCGCCAGGCGATCGCCGCAACGCTGGATTAAATCGATGCCGCGCGGCACATCGCCGGTGGCGTCTTTAATGCCGACAATATTATCGATGGCCGCTAGCCGCTCGACCGTCGCATTGTGCATATCGCAAGCGGTGCGACCCGGTACATTGTAGAGAATCTGTGGGATAGCCACGGCTTCGGCCACGGCCTTGTAGTGCAGATAGAGACCTTCCTGGGTCGGCCGGTTGTAGTAAGGGGTGACTAGCAGACAAGCATCGGCACCGAGATCTTTTGCGGCCTGGGTCAGCTCGATCGCTTCGCGCGTGCAGTTAGCGCCAGTGCCGGCGATCACCGGTACGCGGCCGCGCACGCGCTCGACCACGCGTTTGATGACGGCGCAGTGCTCCTCGACATTGAGCGTGGACGACTCACCGGTAGTGCCGACCGGACTGATGGCGTTGGTACCCTCGGCGATATGCCATTCCAACAAAGCGTCGAGCGCCGCCCAATCGATCGCACCGGTCGCTGTCATCGGTGTGACCAGCGCAACGATACTCCCTGCAATCTTTGGGTTAGACAGCATAGAGACTCCCGAAAATTCGAGGGACAGCAGGCATGCGAGAGGCTCCAGACCATAGGAAAGGCGCTATGGTACTGGTGCCCCCCGGCAAGTACAAGCTACGGTGCAGTCAGCGACGAGGCTAATATCAGGAGAGATTCAGCTTGTTCAGAATGACGTGAAAGGCACGCTCCATAAAACCGCGCTTTTCCGCTTCGACGATGCGAATGGTGCCGGCGCTGAGCCCGTGCACTAAAAAGCTCAGCCCTTCGAGGCGCTGTTTGATCCCGGACTGATTGACGAACATGTAATGCGCGCTGACCTGACTGAACCACGCCAGCTTTAATTGTTGTGGAGGCTGGTCGGCGCGATCGAATTCGAACAGGGTACCGAATGCCAAATGGCTGCGCAGACGCTCGGCAATTTGCTGCTGCTCCGGTGTAAATGCAGACTCGACTGGCACCTCCGGTACGACTTCTGCCACCGGCTCCGGCGCCTCGTGCACCGCAGGCTGGCCCAAAAATGTTTGCTGCTGCGCGCTGCGCAAAGCACTCAATAGCTCCTGGCCGATCTTGTCGTCGTAGCCGATGGTATGCAACCCATCGGCGATAGCCTGCTCCAATTGTTGTTGATAGCGCTTAAACTCTTCCTCGCCGCGGCCCTTGCCGCCCTGCACGCTCCACAATACACCGTCGACCACTTTCAACGCCGCGTTCCACGACAAACTGTTATCGCCGTTGCGCAGAAAATTAAACGCCAGGAAATCGGTCCACGGCTTTTGCAGCAATTGTTGAATCGGCAACGGTATCGCCAGCCCCTTAATACGCGCTGCAATCTCGCTCGCCGCGCGCTGCTTGGCGATATTGAGCCGCTCGATGCCCTCCTGCGCCGAGCGATTGCGTTTCTCGACCATTTCCGCGCGCTTATCCAGACTCTCGCGGAAGCGTTCGAAATCTTCGAGCAGGCGCTCGAACAACTCCAGATCGTCGATAAAACCACGCAAAATCGTTTCGACGATGGTTTTTAATTTCGGCAGCACTACACGCTCTTTATCGTCGTGCACCCAACGCGCGCCGGTCTCGGCCATGCGATTGAGCAGCAGCCGCGCGGGGTGCTGTTGATCCAATAAAAAATTCGGATCGAGAATCGCCAACTTCAAATACGGCGTATGCAAATGGCTCAGTAACGATTTGACCAAATCGGGGATTTTCGGATCGTCCAGCATGTAGCGAAAAATCATGCCGACCAGGTCGACGGTGTCGGCATCGCGCTCGCCAAGCTGATGGCGCGCTTCCGGCTTGGCCTGCTTTTTCAACTGCGCAAACAAGCGCTGCTCGACCACGTCGATCGGCAGCGGCCGCTGCAGTACGCCCTGCGCATGAAACTCCGGCGCCTGCTGCAAGGCCGACAATACCAGCGCGAAATCCAGCGCCGAAAAGTTTTCCGGGGCGCCGTCGCGACCGGCAGCCAGACCGGCGTAACTGACGCCGCCCACTGTTTGCTGCCGCGGTCCCGTGGCCTGCGCGCGCAAGCGCAGTGCCTCAATAATCGAGGCATACATGCGCCGCTGTTCGGCGGCCTCTGGAATTGGCGCCGCCGGGTCGGCTCGCAACGCTGCGCCAGGTTGCGGAGGCGTGGCTTCCGCGTCCTTGCTGATCACAAACTTGAGATTGGCCAGCACGCCGCCGGCCACCAGCGTTTGGTTCAGCGTGTCGAATACTTTGCCGAATACCGCGAGCAACAATTTACCGAGATGTTTATAAATAAAAATGCGCGCCTTGAAATCGACCTGCAATTCGCCCATCGCCTGCCGCAGCGCCAAACCCACTTTTGCCGGGCCGAAGGGGTTGCTGTCATCGATAACTTTTTGACCGCCGCGCAATACCGCCAAACGCCGATTGAGCTTCCACAAAGCTTCCGCGTGCTGGCTGCCGGCGCGCGATACGATCATCGAGATCGCCAGTTGATCCTCCAATTGCTCGCGCGCCACCAAAGTCAGGTTGCCGGTGCGCCGCGGCGGCGCCACATCGTCCTCGTCGCGACCCAACAAAAATTGCTGGTAGCCGTGCTGCAATTGCTGCACAAAAACTTCCTGCATCGCTTCGCAGCAATCGTTTAATTGCTGGATCGCATCGAAAAAGCAGCGCTGTTCGTCGTTGCTGCCACCCTTTTCCGCCTGTTCGAACAGGCGCTCGCGCAGGGTATGCTGCGCCGAGCGCAGTAAATCGCTATAAAACGGCAGGGCAAAATCTCGGCAACGGGCCAAAAGCTCCATGAACTCTCTCTGTGTACTTAGATTTGCTCTGTATTTAGATTCGCGAGATACCAGGCACCGGCATGGTTCAAGCTCGACAATGCCACGAGCGGTTTTAATAATGGGCGGCGAACCGTGCGGTTATGGTTAACAAATGTAGTTCAATTTTAGCCAACTGCCGCATCACAGTTGCCCTGCGCGGCTATTTTGCGCAGTATGGCAAGCCCATCGCCGCGGCGATTACCCCGGAGAACCCGCAATGCCCGAATTTGTGCATTATCAACAGCGCGAGCGCGTGGTCACTCTGACCCTCGATGCGCCCGACAGCCTCAACGCCTTCGGCTCGCAGGAGGATTGCGACGCGCTGGTCGAAGCCGCGTTGCGCGCAGCGGCCGACCCGCAGGTCAGCGTGATCATTCTGACCGGTGCCGGCAAAGCCTTCAGCGCCGGCGGCAACGTCAAAAACATGCTGGCCGGCAATCGCATCGGCCGCGCCGAAACGCCATTGGCGACGCGCGATCATTACCGCAAAGCGATTCAAAGTATTCCACGCACATTGTGGGAAATCGAAAAACCGATCATCGCCGCGGTAAACGG
>DATIED010000418.1:0-2811 GCA_035455965.1 Spongiibacteraceae bacterium | reverse complement strand
GTTATCGAAGCCGTAGACCCGCCGCTAAGTAAGGGGTCAGTCCTTACATGGCGGCTATCTTGTAACGAAATTGTTGCAGTAATGTGACGGCGGGAGGACTTTAACAGGCTGGTTCCGACAACAAATAGTTTGTTTTTTCATTTCGATATAACTGGGAGCGGAGTGATCAACAGCGAGTTGAGTTCCTTGCGTAATACATGTCGATGGCAAAAAGACTGCAGATATAGGTAAAAAATTAAAACTCACAGCTATTGTCGCGCCAGTAAACGGTAGTCGCCACCGAGTGCGCTGGTATTTAAAGTGATGGTTTTTTCGACAATGAAGCGATGTAAATAATTTTGTCCTCCGGCTTTCGGCCCGGTACCCGATTTGCCCATACCGCCGAACGGTTGCGATTCGACCACCGCGCCGATGATATCTCGATTGATATAGATATTGCCGACACGTAACCGTTTTGCCAGCCGCAAGGCTTGTTGTTCATTGCGGCTGTGAATGCCGCAAGTAAGCCCATAACCTAGCGCGTTGATGTCGTCGACGAGCGTTTCCAGTTTTTGGTTCGAGTAGCGAAGGATATGCAGAATAGGGCCGAAGGTCTCGTGTTGCAGTTCATCGATGCGTTGCAGGCGAACGACCGTCGGTGGCACGAATAGACCCTCAGCGGGAACCTCGAGCGAGCATACAATGCGCTTGCGCGTTTTCTGTTCGGCGAGATAATCGAGCAATTGCGCGTGCGCGTCGCGATCGATTACCGGTCCGATATCGGTGGACCAATGTAGTGGATCGCCCAGGGTTAATTGAGTTAGCGCACCGTTCAGCAGTTGCTCGATGGTTGCTGCGGTGTTTTCCGGCAAATACAGTACTCGCAGTGCCGAGCAGCGTTGGCCGGCGCTATCGAAGGCCGAGCGTATGATGTCTTTGACCAGTTGCTCGGGTTGCGCGCTGCTGTCGGCGATCATGGCATTGATACCGGCAGTTTCCGCGATGAATGGGATCGTGGCGCCGTTGCGGTGGGCGATTTGAATCTGGATCGCGCGCGCTGTAGTCAAACTTCCGGTAAAGACGATGCCATCGATCGCAGGGTGCGCGCAAAGAGCCTGCCCGACTGTTTCACCTGTGCCGAGTACAAGCTGCACGACCGTCGTTGGCACGCCGGCACTGTGTAGCAGCTGCGTGGCGAACTGTGCAGTCAGCGTCGCCTGTTCAGCCGGCTTGGCCAGCACGGTATTGCCGGTCAGCAACGCGGCGACAATCTGTCCCGTGAAAATCGCCAGCGGAAAATTCCATGGACTGATACAGGCAATCGTGCCGCGCGCCATAAAGCTCAATTGATTATCTTCGCCGGTGGTTCCCGGTAAATGTCTCGGTGCGGTTAACAGGTCGCGAGCTTGCTGGGAATAATAGCGACAGAGGTCGACGGCCTCGCGAATTTCATCGAGACCATTCTCGATGGTTTTTCCCGTTTCGCGCGCCATTAGCGCGACCAGTTCGGCGCGCTGGGTCTGCAATGAATCGGCATATTTTTCTATGGCCGCGACGCGCTCGTCGATCGGTGTCAGCTGCCAGCTTGTTTGTTGCTCGCGCGCATTAGCTGCCAGGATGTTCAGCTGCGCCAGGTCGGTGCTCCGCCAGTGGCCGACGAGGCCATCGTTGTAAGGGTTGTGCACCGCAACTGTATTTGTCGTTGCGGATAGAGAGCCGCCGTACAACCGATCCCGATAGTTATCCAATTCAGAAAAGAATGACTGACGCTGGATTTCGCTCTGCAGATAAATTCCGCGGGAGTTAATTCGTTGCGGCCACAGTTCGGCGGGGTTGCGCAGCGCGGTAAAAGTCGGCGGCTCCAATTGCAGCGGATGGCTGGCTAAGCTATCGATAGCAATGGCTGGATCGTGCAAGTTGTGCATGAAGGAAGTATTGGCGCCGTTTTCCAACAGGCGCCGCACCAGATACGGCAACAGCTCGCGGTGCTCGCCCACCGGCGCGTAAATTCGGCAGCGCAGATTGGGATGTTGCGCGCGCACGATGTGGTAAAGATCTGCGCCCATACCTTGCAGGCGCTGTAATTCATAGCGCGTCGCGTCGGGTTGTCGATGTAGGATTGCCGCGATGGTCGTTGCGTTATGCGTCGCGAATTGCGGGAAAAACTGTTGTGGATGGTCGAGCAGCCAATGCGCGCAGGCAAGGTAACAAATGTCGGTCGCCGCCTTCGAGGTGAATACCGGATAGCTGCTTAAGCCGCGTTGCTGCGCTCGCTTAATCTCCGTATCCCAATAGGCGCCCTTAACTAAGCGAACTTTGATTTGCGTGTCGTGGCGCATGGCCAGCTCGCACAGCCAATGCAATATCGGCCAGGCGCGTTTGCTATAGGCCTGCACGACCAATCCGATGCGAGCGCGGACCGGCGGCGCCACAGCCGCTATCAATTGGGCGAATAACTGCAGAGATAACTCGAGCCGATCTGCCTCTTCGGCGTCGATAGTTAAGTCGACACCGGCCGCGCTCGCTTGCTCTGCTAATGCGATCAGCGACGGCAGCAATTCTTGTTGCAGGCGTGGCCATTGTTGCGCTTCATAGCGCGGATGCAGTGCCGAAAGTTTGATCGACACGCTGGGCTGCTCAATGTCGGGCGGCGGGCGCAAACTTCCCACCTGTCGAATCGCGGTATCGTACGCCTGTAAATAACGGGCGCTGTCCGCAGCAGTCAGCGCAGCTTCACCCAACATATCGAATGAATGGGTTTCGCCGCAGGTCCAATCGCTGGTCAAATGTCTCGCTGCGGCGGATAGATCTTCGCCGATCACGAATTGCCTG
>DATIED010000417.1:0-2439 GCA_035455965.1 Spongiibacteraceae bacterium | reverse complement strand
TAATCAGGCCGCAGCGCCAGAGCTTTTCTGTGGTGTGCAACAGCTTCGTCGAGTTTACCCTGCCGTTCGAACAGCGTTCCCAAATTGAGGTTGGCGTCGATGTTGTCGGGCGCTATCGACAGCGCTTTTTGGTAGCAGCTTAGCGCTTCCGAAAATTTATTCTGCTGTGCGAATATGAGCCCGAGATTGTTGTGCGCATCGACATGATCCGGTTTGAGCGCGAGCGCTGCCTGATAGTGGGCGATCGCCTCGGCCAGCCGATCGAGGTTGGCCAGAGTAACGCCCAAATTGAAATGGGCGTCGACATGATCGGGTCGCAATGAAACCGCTTTTTGGTAATGGGTTGCGGCTTCATCATGTTTATTCTGGCGCGTGAGGATCGTGCCAAAATCGCAGAGCGCGTCGACCATATCGGGTTTGAGCGCAAGCGCCTGCCGATAGCTTTCCGCCGCCGCATTAAATTGATTTTGTTGTATGAAGGCCTTGCCCTGCGCGATAAAGGCTTGCGTCAGATTTTTCTGCGCAACGGCATAATCGGGTTTCAGCGATAACGCGCGCTGGTAACAGCGGATCGCATCTTCGCGCTGCATTTTTTGCTCGAGTGCAACGCCTGAATAGCAATGCGCTTCGGCGCAATCCGGCTGAAGTGAAATAGCTGTTTGGTAGCAATCGATTGCGCTGTCGAAATCGCCTTGTCGAGCCAGCGCGGTACCGAGATTGCAGTGCGCGTCGATATGATCGGGCTTGAGGGCAAGCACGCGCCGGTAACTGGCTGCTGCTTCATTCAGTTGCCCCTGTGTCTGCAGTATATTGGCTAAATTAAACTGCGCGGCAAGCAATTCGGGATTCAGCGCAACCGCCTGGCGAAAATGTGCAGCGGCCCGATCGAGCTGGCCCAGCTGCTGCAATATATCCCCAAGACTGCAGTGTGCTTCGATATAGGCCGGTCGCAATGCCAGCGCGCGCTCGATAGCGTCGATCGCCTGCCCGGCCTCGCCCAGTTGATAACTGCTTAAACCCAATAAATGCTGTAGATCGGCATCGTCCGGATAGTCGGCGGAGGTTTTGCTCGCAAGCTCGAAAGCTGTTTGGTATGCGCCTTGTTGATAGGCTATGCCTGCCAAAAAATAAGCTGCGCCGGGATGATCCGGATCGTTTTGCAGCACTTTCCGGTAGAGTTCCTCGGCTTGCACTACGCGCCCGGCCTGATGATGCTGCACGGCGGTTTCAAAATCGTCGTCGGGATCGGACACTTCTTCTGACTGCATGGTTTTCTCCTTATTATTTGGCATCGGTGGCGCGGCGATGTCCATGTGCTGCCCGTTGGGTCGGGCTGGGAGCCAGGCATAAGCTCCTTTCTCCGGCCACTCTAGCGACTCGCTTTAGTGGTTGCAATCGGCGCGCGGCCCCGACCTGGAGGTGCGCGAGTCGGCGGTAATTGAGAAAGGGTTTGCCCCCGTCAGACCGCCCGGGTGCGGTCGGCTAGTGCAGACCGATGCGCAGGTTTTTGATCGCCATATAGATCTCGCGCAGGAAACATAATAAGCCGCCGATCAGCGTCAGCATGGCGACGATAAATAATAGCGCGACAAAATTGGCCATATCGGCGGTGACAAAATCGCCGACGAATAATAGAGCGATTAACGTACAGATTAACAGCGCACAAATTGTGCAGAGGCTGATCGCCCAGTTGATCAGGCCGGCGCGTCTCGATAAACGACTCAGCTCCAGGTGTGCGACCGCCTGCGCCCCCTGCGCAGTATTCGGCATGTTGGCTTCCAATATGCGCGAGCGATCGACGATGCGGCCGAGTCGTGCCGCCAATACCCCTAGAATTGATCCGACACCGGTCAGCAGGAATACCGGAGCTACCGACAATTGAATCAAATGAGCGATGGTTGAGACGGTAGTATCGGCTGTCATACAACTAATTCTTCCCTATAACTGGCGCTTCGACTGCGCTGGAAAACCGCAGCCCCGAAAATGGGTGGTCAAATTTCGGGGCTGGGGAGCTGACGGATTGAACTGCTTTACGATTGGCGTGCGCTTAAGAGATCGCTTCAGGCCGCATCCTTGCCACCCAATATTTTGTACACCACGCCGGCGAGTGCCGCGCCGATGATTGGGGCCACCCAAAATAGCCATAATTGCGCGATTGCCCAGCCGCCGACAATCAAGGCCGGCCCAGTGCTGCGCGCCGGATTGACGGAGGTATTGGTGACCGGGATGCTGATTAAATGGATGAGCGTCAGGCCAAGGCCGATGGCGATCGGTGCAAAACCCTGCGGCGCGCGTTTATCGGTGGCGCCAAGAATAATGATCAGGAACATAAAGGTCATCACCACTTCGCAGACGAATGCGGCGATCTGGTTGTAGCCGCCCGGCGAATGCTCGCCATAACCATTGGAGGCAAGACCGCCGCTCAAATCGAAGCCGGGT
>DATIED010000416.1:0-3054 GCA_035455965.1 Spongiibacteraceae bacterium | reverse complement strand
CCACACTTACTAAAACAGCAATGCAAAAAAAAGCCCCGCATAGCGAGGCTTTTTTTATCGGAGCTTACCTGATGTTATTCGGCGTCAACTGCTTCCGACAAATCCACTTCCGGACGGTCGACCAGCTCGACATACGCCATCGGCGCTTTATCGCCGGCACGCAGACCACACTTCAGAATACGAATGTAACCGCCGGGACGTGTCGAGTAGCGCGGACCCAACTGCGTGAACAACTTACCCACCGCAGCATTATCGCGCAGACGCGCAAAGGCCAGGCGGCGATTCGCAACACTGTCGCTCTTAGCGAGGGTGATCAGCGGCTCCGCATAGCGGCGCAACTCCTTTGCTTTTGGCAAAGTGGTTTTGATCAGCTCATGCTCTACCAAGGAGGTAGTCATATTGCGGAACATCGCTTTGCGATGCGAACTGGTGCGGCTAAAGTAGCGGCCAACATTACGATGACGCATGACAAATTTCCTTTAACTACTATTGCTATCTCAGCAATGTCATAAAACAAACGCGACGTTAGGATTAAAACCCTCTATCGTCGCTCTTCAAGCTCGCCGGCGGCCAGTTATCTAAACGCAGACCCAACGACAAGCCCCGGGATGCCAACACATCTTTGATTTCAGTCAGCGATTTTTTGCCGAGGTTTGGCGTTTTCAACAGCTCGACTTCGGTGCGCTGTACGAGATCGCCAATGTAATAAATGTTTTCCGCTTTCAAACAATTCGCTGAGCGAACGGTCAATTCCAAATCGTCTACCGGGCGCAACAAAATCGGATCGACTTCATCGCGGCGCTCGATCGGCTCGGATTGCTTCTCGCCTTCGAGGTCAACGAACACTGCCAGCTGTTGCTGCAGAATCGTCGCAGCGCGGCGAATGGCCTCTTCCGGATCCAATGTACCGTTAGTCTCCAGATCCAGAACCAGCTTATCGAGGTCGGTGCGCTGCTCGACACGGGCGCTTTCGACAACATACGAAACACGTACAACCGGGCTGAAAGTAGCATCGAGCTGCAAACGACCTATCGCGCGGGTTTCATCGTCGGCACTCTCGCGGGCATCTGCCGGCACGTAGCCACGACCGCGTGCGATCGTCAGGCGCATGCTCAAGCTACCGCGCCCATTCAGGTGTGCGATCACATGATCCGGGTTTTTAATTTCGATGCCGTGATCCACCTGGATATCTCCAGCAGTCACAACACCTGTGCCTTTCTTGGTCAACGTCAACACCGCATCATCCTTGCCGTGCATCACAATCGCGACGCCTTTCAGGTTGAGCAGAATTTCAATGACGTCTTCCTGCACGCCTTCAAGCGCGCTGTATTCATGTAATACGCCGTCTATTTCGGCACCGACAATCGCACAACCCGGCATCGACGAAAGCAAAATACGGCGTAACGCATTACCCAATGTGTGGCCGAAACCACGCTCCAAAGGCTCTAGAGTCACCTTGGCTCGAGTCGAATTAACTTCCTCGACTTCGATAACGCGCGGTGTTAAAAATTCGTTTACTGCACTCTGCATAAGGGCACCTGTGCCTGAGCTAGTGAAAATCCCGGGAAAATCCCTGGTTTAAACTCTTACTTCGAGTAAAGCTCGACGATCAAGCTTTCGTTGATTTCAGAGGAAAGCTCACTGCGATCCGGATGCTGTTTATAAACGCCTTCCATTTTGCCGGCGTTCACTTCCAACCACTCCGATTCACCGCGTTGTGCTGCCAGCGTCACCGCTTGCTGAATACGCAATTGATTCTTGGCCTTTTCGCGCACGGCGATTAAATCGCCCGGTTGCACCTGGTAAGAGGCAATGTTTACTGTTTTTCCGTTGACCATAATGGCTTTGTGGCTGACCAACTGGCGCGCTTCCGAGCGCGTTGTACCAAACCCCATCCGATAAACGACGTTATCGAGACGCGCTTCCAGCAAGCGCAGCAGGTTGGTACCGGTGGCGCCCTTAATACGAGCAGCCTCTTTGTAATAATTGCTGAACTGACGCTCTAATACGCCATAGATGCGACGAAGCTTTTGCTTCTCGCGCAACTGAATGCCGTAATCGGACAAGCGGCCGCGGCGCGCGCCATGTTGGCCAGGCTGTGTTTCCGCCTTGCACTTGGACTCCAAAGGACGCATACCGCTCTTCAGGAACAGATCGGTTCCCTCGCGCCGCGACAGCTTACAGGTAGGGCCTAAATATCTAGCCATGAATATATTCCCGTTAAATAATCTTAATCAAACACGACGTTTTTTCGGCGGACGGCAACCATTGTGCGGTATCGGCGTCACGTCGGTGATATTGGTAATTTTGTAGCCGCAATTGTGTAATGCGCGCACGGCAGATTCGCGGCCTGGGCCGGGGCCCTTGACTTCGACATCGAGATTCTTCAAACCGTATTCTTTCGCAGCATTACCGGCGCGCTCGGCAGCGACCTGCGCGGCGAACGGAGTGCTTTTTCGCGAACCGCGGAAGCCGGAGCCACCCGAGGTCGCCCACGACAAGGCATTACCCTGGCGGTCGGTTATCGTAACGATGGTATTGTTGAATGAAGCGTGGATATGCGCCATGCCATCAACAACGGTCTTCTTGACCTTTTTGCGGGGAGCCGCTTTTGAACCTTGTTTCATAAAATGCTACCTACTCTAATATCGACGCTACAAATAGGATCGATGTAGCTACACTAAAGCGATGCGCACGAATACGATCTTATAGATCGATTACCTGCGAATCGGTTTACGCGGCCCTTTACGGGTGCGCGCGTTGGTTTTGGTGCGCTGACCACGCAGCGGCAAGCCGCGGCGGTGGCGCAGACCGCGATAACAGCCAAGATCGAGCAAACGCTTGATATTGATCGAAATGGTACGACGCAGATCGCCTTCGACGGTCAACTTCGCAATTTCGTTACGCAACGCGTCCAATTGTTCTTCCGACAGTGTCGAAACCTTCACGGATTCGGTGATGCCGGTTTTTGCGCATAGCGCCTTAGCAGTGGTACGACCGATCCCATAGATATAAGTCAGCGAGATTACCGCGTGCTTATGATCGGGTATGTTG
>DATIED010000415.1:0-2715 GCA_035455965.1 Spongiibacteraceae bacterium | reverse complement strand
AGCAGGAAGCCGTCGACGAATAAGCGCGAGCCGAAGGCTGTTTCGATGCTGGTTGTCATGCTGACGGCATTGCCTTCGGCATCGACAATGCTGAGGTGGCTGGTAGAGATCAGTTCTGGAGAGCGGCTCATTAAATAGTTGCGGGCAGCGTCGGTCTGCGGCCATGTGGGCTGGCCGGCTTTAACTGCCGATGCGGAATGCAGCGGATCGATCAGCGCCGCGCGCTGGGCCAGATAAGCGGGTGCAATAAGTCCTGCAGTCGGCACCGGCACAAAATCGGGGTCGGCGATGTAGGTATCCCGGTCGGCGGCGGCGAGCCGCGACGCTTCGGCAAACAAGTGATAGAAGCTGGTGGATTGCGGTGTTAGTTGCCCGTCACTGAAATTCTCCAGCATACCGAGAATCGCTAATACAGTACTGCCGCCGGACGAGGGCGGTGCCGGCCCGCAGACCTTGTATTGGCGAAAAGCGCCGCATACCGGCGCCCGTTCCCGCGCTTGATAAGATGCCAGGTCGGCAAGCGCTAACTTTCCCGGTTGGTTCCGATTGTGCTGGACTGCCCGCACGATGTTGCCGGCAATAGGGCCGGCATAAAATGCTTTTTCGCCCTGCCGCGACAGCAGTTTCAAGGTTTTTGCGTAGGCCGGATTTTTAAGGATAAAGCCGATCGGCTTGGGGTTGCCATCAGCCAGAAAGAAATACTTGTCGATCTCCGGGTTTACCGCCAGACGCGGTGTTTCTTTCAGCAGTGTATAGAGCCGGGGGGAAATTGCGAAACCGCGCTCCGCAAGCTGAATGGCGGGCTTGAACAATTCTGCCCAGGCCAGCTTGCCGTGGCGCTGATGGCTGAGCGCCAGTAGCTTCACCACGCCTGGGGTGCCGACCGAGCGGCCACCGATCGCCGCATCAAGGAAGTTCAGCGGCTCGCCGTTCTCCTGAAGAAAAAGCTGGTCATCAACTGCTGCGGGCGCTGTTTCGCGGCCATCGTAGAAGTGCAACTGGTGCTGCTGTTGGCTCCAATACAGCATAAAGGCGCCGCCTCCCAACCCGGAAGCCTGTGGCTCGACCAGGCCCAGTACCCACTGTGCGGCGATAGTAGCATCGACTGCGGAGCCGCCACGCCGCAATATTTCGACGGCGGCGGCTGTCGCCAGGGGGTTGGCCGTGACGGCCATGAAATGCTCGGCACTGGTTGTTGCACCGGCGCTGATCCGGCTGGCGGCTTCCGGGATGATGGTGTCGTCGGCGGCCTGCGCGGCGCCGCTCGTCATTGGAACAGATAGCGCAAAACATAGAGTAAGTGTTAGAGGTAGCAGTAAGCGCCGCATGCGGTTAACACTGTGCCGCTATGAGATTGCGATATTTGACCATGAGTTCATCCTGCGTCTCGGCGTGATTGATGTCTAGCGGGATGCAGTCGACCGGGCAGACCTGCTGGCATTGCGGCGTATCGAAGTGGCCTACGCACTCGGTGCATTTATTCGGATCGATGACATAAATTGCCTCGCCTTGATAAATAGCGTCGTTCGGACACTCCGGCTCGCAGACGTCGCAGTTGATGCAGTCGTCAGTAATGATTAATGCCATTCGACCAAAACCTCGGAGATCGGCTGGCTAAGCGGGAAATTTATCGCGCAGTGCCTGTACGACCAGCGGCGGCACGAATTGCTCGACGCGGCCCTTCATCCCGGCGATCTCGCGCACCAGGGTCGAAGAAATAAAGGCGCAATGTTCATTGGGCGTTAGAAATACCGTTTCCAGTTCGGGGTACATCGCGCGATTCATGTTGGCGAGTTGTAATTCGTATTCGAAGTCGGCGATTGCCCGTACGCCGCGCAACACAAAGCGGCAGCTGCGCTCGCGCGCGAAATCGACCAGCAGGTTGTTGTAGCCGAGCACTTCTACATTGCCGACATGGGCCAGCGCCCGCTGGCAGAGATCGATGCGCTCTTCGAGATTAAATAGCGGTCTTTTCTTTTCGCTGAACGCGATGGCAATGATGACATTGTCGAAAATCGCCGCTGCGCGCTCCACCAAATCGATATGACCGTTAGTGATGGGGTCGAAGGTGCCGGGATAGATAACGGTTTTCATGGAGATGCCTGCGGCGAACCGCCGATAAGTACAGAGCGATGAATACTAGCTAATTAAGGGTGTCGACGGCAACGCGGCGGAGCCATTGCGGCGGAATAGTCGGTAGGCGACTCGTCCCGCCTGTTTATCGCGATGTATCGCCCAGTTTTGCGGCACTACAGGTGCGCCCTCGTCGGCGGCGGATTCGATATAGATCAGCGCACTCTCGGTCAGCCAGGCGCCGCGTTCCAGTTGTACGCAACAATCGGCCAATAATCCCTGTCGAAATGGCGGGTCGAGAAACACCAGATGAAACGCCGGCGCCCCCGCCGCTTTGGTTTGGAGCCAAGTCGATGTATCGGCATTTACCACCTGACCGTCGCTGCATTGCAGCATCGTCAAATGGTCCTGGATTTGCCGGCTGGCTGCGCGCGCGCTATCCACAAACCAGCAGTTCGCAGCGCCGCGCGATAACGCTTCCAGTCCGAGTGCGCCGCTGCCGGCAAATAGATCGAGGCAGTGGGCGCCACTCAGCTCCGGCATCAACCAATTGAATAAGGTTTCGCGCACGCGATTCGGGCTGGGGCGCAATCCCGGCAGTGCGGGAAACTGCAGTTTGCGGCCGCGCCAACGACCGCCGAT
>DATIED010000414.1:0-4631 GCA_035455965.1 Spongiibacteraceae bacterium | reverse complement strand
ACTGTTTCGACTTTTTCGACGCTGACCGGGCGCTTCTGCACGGCGCGCAAAATACCGTTGCGCAATTTTTCTTCGTCGAACGGTTCGCGGGAGCCGTTGGTTTTTATCACGCGCGGCATTAACAACTCCGCGCTTTCGAAGGTGGTAAAACGCTCGGCGCAGGACAGGCACTCGCGACGCCGGCGCACCTGGCCGCCCTCGGAAACCAGCCGCGAGTCGATTACTTTAGTATCGTCGAAACCGCAAAACGGACAGCGCATAATTTTCTCACGAGATCACGACTAGCTCCCCCTGCGTAGTAGGGGGAGTGCCCCGAAGGGGCGAGGGGGTCTTGTTTTCAGATGACCCCTCCGTCTCGCTACGCGAGCCACCTCCCCTGCTACGCAGGGGAGGCTAGTGTTGCATTTATTTTATGTACTTTACTTTCCGTACTCTTTATTTGCCATACACGGGAAAGCGCGCGCAGATCGCCAGCGCTTTTTCCTTCACCTCGGCGATAACTTTTTCGCTGGTGCCGCTCTCCAGGCTATCCAATACATCGCACAGCCAGTTTGCCAGTTCTTTGCATTCCGCTTCCTTGAAGCCGCGCGTAGTCACTGCCGGCGTGCCGATGCGCAAACCCGAAGTCACAAACGGCGAGCGCGGATCGTTCGGCACGGAGTTTTTGTTGACGGTGATATTGGCGTGGCCGAGCGCCGCGTCTGCATCTTTACCGGTGTATTCCTTACCGATCAGATCGATCAACATCAGGTGATTGTCGGTGCCGCCGGATACTACTTTGTAACCGCGCTCCAACAATACGCTGGCCATTGCCCGCGCATTGATAACCACCTGCTTTTGATAGCTTTTGAATTCGGGTGCCAGCGCTTCTTTGAAGGCCACTGCTTTGGCTGCAATCACGTGCATCAGCGGAC
This sequence comes from Spongiibacteraceae bacterium, assembly GCA_035455965.1. Lineage (GTDB taxonomy): Bacteria > Pseudomonadota > Gammaproteobacteria > Pseudomonadales > CAMLJR01 > CAMLJR01. The sequence goes on along the minus strand of DATIED010000414.1, from coordinate 3,717 downwards.
CGCCCTGAATGCCGGGGAATACCGCCGAATTCAACTTCTTGTAGAAGTCTTCGGACTGACCCTTGCTGAGAATGATGCCGCCGCGCGGGCCGCGCAATGTTTTGTGCGTGGTGCTGGTGACGACGTGCGCGTGCGGCAACGGGCTCGGATATTCGCCAGCGGCGACCAGACCGGCGACGTGCGCCATATCGACCCATAAAAACGCGCCGACTTTATCGGCGATCGCACGCATGCGTGCCCAATCCTTGTAGCGCGAATACGCCGAGAAACCGCCGATGATCATTTTCGGTTTGGTTTCGAGCGCGATGCGCTCCATCTCCTCGTAATTGATGACGCCGCTATCGGCATCGAGACCGTACGGCACGATCTTATAGTGACGGCCGGAAAAGTTGATCGGGTTGCCGTGGGTCAGGTGACCGCCCTGCGCCAGATTCATGCCCATCACGGTGTCGCCGGGATTGAGCAACGCTAAAAAGATTGCCGCGTTGGCTTGCGCGCCCGAATGCGGCTGCACGTTGGCGTAATCGCAATCGAACAATTGTTTAACGCGGTCGATCGCCAGTTGCTCGGCGACATCGACGTATTCGCAGCCACCGTAATAGCGCTTGCCGGGATAACCCTCGGCGTATTTATTGGTGAGTACCGTGCCCTGTGCCTGCAATACGCGCGGGCTGGCGTAGTTTTCCGAAGCGATCAGTTCGATATGCTCTTCCTGACGCACGACTTCATCCTGGATGGAGCCCCATAACGCGTCGTCAAAGCCGGCGATGGTCATGTCTTTACTAAACATCGGAAATTCCCCCAAGCGGAAGCAGAATTAAAAATGGTGCAGCGAATTTAGAGCGGAGCCCGGTAAAGAGCGGTCCGGGTCGGAAAAGGGCGCAATTGTAACGTATCTGCCCGATGCGGCATACCCGATCTACGGTAGACGGTTATCGGTAAATCCTCCGTTCGCCCCTGTGAGATAAATTGCGTCCTGACTTGTGGATCGATTGTTGGCGACTAGACTCCATCGACGCAAAATTTATGGGTGGTGTTATGGAATACGGAAAAGGCTTTCGGCGGTTGTTCCTTATGTTCGGTTTTGTGTTGTTGCTTGGCGGTTGTGGCGGGTCGAAGTCGAATTCGGATACCGCGCCGGTAGCTATAGCGCCGCCGGATTCGCCGGTAGTCGCCGCGCTGTTGGTCACAACCGATTCGAATTCAGTCGCCACCCTACCGAGCAGTGTCGTCATCGAGTCGAATGTGGCGATGACTAACTGGACCAGCAACTTTTTTACCGTTAGTGGCACCTGCACGACTTTACCGACTCCATCATTAACGCTGGATGCCACCGCTAAAATCATTACCGCGACGCTGAACGGTGGTACCTGTACCGCGGGCCAGAGTTTGACAGTTAGCGTCGATCCGACGGCGATCACGTTTGCGGCTGCGGTCAGCGACAGCGGCGCGCTTTGGACGCGTACTTATACGATTCCCGCGATCGCACAGGTTGCAGTCGGCGGCAGCATCAGCGGCCTGACTGGCACATTGGTGCTGCAGAACAATGGCGGCGACGCGCAAGCGATCAGCACGGATGGTCATTTTACTTTTCCAACAGCGGTCGATTCCGGCGCGACTTACGCGGTGACGGTACAAACGCAGCCGGCAGGACTAACCTGTTCGGTGAGCAATGGCTCGGGCACTGCGGGTGCCGTCGATATCAGCGATGTAACGATTGTCTGTTCCGTGAATGCTTATCGCATCGGATACACGGTCTCTGGTCTAAGCGGCAGCGTGGTGCTGCAAAACAACGCCGGCGATGACCAAACCATCAACAGCGACGGCACCTTTATGTTCGCCGCGTCGATCGCGCACGGCGCTACTTACGCGGTGACGGTGCTGACGCAGCCGGCGGGACAAACCTGCTCGGTCGGCAACGGCTCCGGCGTCATGGGAATCGCCAATGTAACGGACGTTACCGTGGTGTGCTCGACCAACACCTACACGGTCGGCGGCGTGGCTTCGAGTCTCAGTGGCTCGCTGGTATTGCAGAATAACGGCGGCGATAGCCTGACGCTCAACAGCAACGGTAGTTTTACTTTCTCGACGCCGGTCGCGGAAGGGGCGACTTACAACGTCACGGTGCTGACCCAGCCGGCCGCGCAGACCTGCAGCGTCAGCAATGGCTCGGGCACGATGGGCGGATCGAATGTCACTAACGTCAGTGTTACATGTACGACCAATACCACGACGTTGTCGGTTTCCGCGACCGGCACTATTCCTGTCAATGGCAGCGCGGGAACTCTCACTGTCACCAATACCGGAACGAATACCGCGTACAACGTCAGTGCCGCATTGCCCGGCGGCTGGACCGACATAACTCAGGACGCCAGCGACTGCGCGGCGATAACGCCAAGCAGCACCTGCACGTTATCGTTTACGTCGACCACGCCCTACGTCGCACAGGGCGGTATTCAAGTTACCGGCGACAACATCGATATGCCGCCGGAAACAGCGCTGGCCTTTTCTATCGATGGTTATTTGGTGTACGCGGTGTCGGGCACCAGCCCGAGCGCGAAGGCATTGGTCATAGCAGGCAGCAATGCTAGCTCGAGCCAGCGCTGGAGCGTTAGCTCCGATAACATTTCCGGTATAACCGAGACATCCACCGCACCGCCCGCAGCGTGTAACGGCGCGACCGATGGCGCTTGTAATACCGGGCAGTTGGACGCTTTTTACGGCACGCCTTACAGCAATTACGCCGCGGGACTTTGCCAGCAAATCAGCTCGGATAATACCGGCGCTGTGTCACTAGGTACCTGGTATCTGCCTGCCGTCTGCGAAATGGGTGGGGCGGGGGCGAATTGCGTGCCAGGTAGCGCCGATATCGATACTAATTTAGTGCAGTTGGGTTTTGGCGGGCTCAGCGGTAGTTACTGGAGCTCTACCGAGTCTTCGGGCGCACCCCTCAGCACTGCTTGGTTCGCGGACTTTGCTACCGGCGGCGGCAGCTCACAAAACAATGCCTTTAAGAGCAATTCGTTTGGTGTTCGCTGTGCTCGGTCTATCATCTTTTAGATTGGCGCTTACCGGGATGTATGCGTTTGATCGATGCGCGTTCATCCTGGGTGTGCAGTACGACGTGGCCAGGGCAGGCACGCAGGTCTGCCCCCCTACGGGCGGTGTCTGTCGATTGCTTCGATGTCGTGGATTAGGTAACGTGCCAGCACTTTGAATGAGGTGTTCTCCGGCATGGCCCAATACGTTTACACGATGAATCGGGTGGGAAAAATTGTCCCGCCCAAGCGCGAAATTCTCTCCGATATTTCCCTGTCCTTTTTCCCCGGCGCCAAGATCGGCGTGCTCGGCCTGAACGGTTCCGGTAAATCGACGCTGCTGCGCATCATGGCCGGCATCGATACCGATATCAACGGCGAGGCGCGCCCGCAGCCCGGTTTAAAGATTGGCTACCTGTCGCAGGAGCCGCCGCTCGATCCCACCAAGGACGTGCGCGGCAATGTCGAAGAGGGCGTCAAAGAAGCGAAGGAAGCATTGGCCGGACTCGATCGCGTGTATGCGGCCTACGCCGAGCCGGATGCCGATTTCGATGCGCTCGCCAAAGAGCAGGCGCGCTTCGAGGACATCGTGCAGGCGCTCGATGCGCACAACCTCGAGCACAAATTAGAGGTCGCCGCCGACGCGTTGCGATTGCCGCCGTGGGATGCCGATGTCACC
>DATIED010000413.1:0-2108 GCA_035455965.1 Spongiibacteraceae bacterium | reverse complement strand
TAGGCATGAGTTTCCCCGTCAGGCCAGCGCGCTTTGCACGGCTTGTTCGATCGCTTCCGGTTTAGTCAGTGGCGCGAAACGAGCGATCACTTTACCTTCGCGATCGATCAAAAACTTAGTGAAATTCCATTTGATTTTTTCGCTGCCCAGCAAGCCAGGAGCGCTGGTTTTTAAATGCTGGAACAGGGGATGAGTATCCGGTCCGTTGACGTCGATCTTGGCGAACATCGGGAAGCTGACACCGTAATTCATCTGGCAAAACTCGGCGATCTCGCCGTTGTTGCCCGGATCCTGGTGGCCGAATTGATTGCAGGGAAAGCCGAGCACGGCAAAGCCGCGCTCGCGAAACTTTTCGTAAAGTTTTTCCAGTCCGGCAAATTGCGGAGTGAAACCACATTTGCTGGCGGTATTGACGACTAACAGAACCTGGCCGCGATAATTGTCCAGCTTGACGTTCGTGCCTTTGATATCGACTGCTTCAAAAGGATAAATACCGGTCATTGCAGCTCACTCCATTAGGATATTTATGATGGCGTTTGGTTACATTGCGCACTGGCGAGTCTGCTCGCAGTGAAATTGATTGGCGGCCACATGTAGCGAATGGCGAGGCGACGAAATAATAACCGATTGCGCGCGGTGCTGCAGCTTTTTGCATACTTCCCGCGCGAGTTACCGCATCGCGCCGCGTGGTTTTGTAGACGAGCACAACAGCGACATTAAACGGCGAGATCGAGCTCTTGTACCAAGCCTGCGCCGCCGCTATTGGTCAGATAAAAGCCGGTGACGCGCAATTGTCCCAGGCTCAGATTATTGGTATCGGTGAGACGGGCCGGCGATGCGGCGCTGCCCAAAAAAATGGCGCCGATATCGCGATCCGCTAACGTTTGACTCTGTTCGCCGATACGAAACAAGCGCAGCTTGTCGAAGATGGGATCGGCACTATCGATAAAGCCGTTGCCATCGCTATCGAATTGGCTCAACTCGGCGTAACCGTTGTTGGTGTTCGGACCAAATAATTCGCTGCCATTATCGATGCTGCCGTTGTCATTGCGATCGAGGGCCAGATAGGCCGAACCGGCCGCTAAGGTCGGCAATGCTTCGGCTTGGCCATCGCTATTTAAATCGAAAGCAACCGTCTGCGGGTCCAGTGCTACGCCGCGACCATCGAAATTCAGAATCAATGGATCTTTGGCTTGGCGGTTGTCGCTGATGCTTGCAGTAGCGCTGGCGGAAGCGTAATGCCGCTCTAAGGCGTATTGGAGATTAATACTGATGGCGCCGCCCTCGGCCGTGGCGAACTGACCGGAGGCGGCAACCTGCGTGGTCTCCACCTCGCTAATTTGATGGACATCGGCACTCAGTACGGGACCGCTGGCCGCCGCCGGTAGCGCTGCACCGACACCAGGCTGCGATATCGAAGTATTCAAGTCGAGCGTATCGATTTGCTTGCCGATCAATGCTTCAACCAAAGCCTTGAACAAACTGAAGTCTTTATCGCTGCCGGGGTCTGCTTCATCGGTTGCGGATGAATGCGGAGTATTTGCGGCGGGGGGCTGCGGTAATGGCGCCGATTGGACGGGCAGTGTCTGGCGCAGGCTGATGCGTTGCTCGGTATGCGTAAAGGTGTGTCGAGTTTGGAAATCAGTTTGGCCACCGATGATATGCATAGCGCCACCCCCACACTTGGTTCAGGTGCAGAGGCTAGCGGCGGTGGGCAGGAATTCTTGAGCTATAGCTGTGGGTGTTTTGATCGCACCACTCCCTCTCGGCAATGGTGCGGATTACTCAGGCGAATTGCAGGGTTAAATAGTGCAGCCGTTTGCGCTGCAGTTTTAGCGCGTACTCCAGTTCTTGCAGTCGGCTGCTAATGGCGGTTTGCCGCCATTTGAGTTGTAGTTCGGCGTGCAGCTCAGCGGTTTTTTCCGCCAGCGTTTGCCGCTTTTGCTCGTACCATTGCTGACGCAGGCTATTCCATTCGTGCAGGTATGCCAGGAAATCCTGGTACTCACGCTCCAGGTGCTCGCGCCAGTCCTCCGCGTTACCGGATTTCTCCAGCCGCAGTTGGGCGCGTTTGAATTGCATGTCCAGCAATGCCTTTTCGATCTTGA
>DATIED010000412.1:0-2843 GCA_035455965.1 Spongiibacteraceae bacterium | reverse complement strand
ATTCGCTGCGCAACTCAGCGTTTGAGCTAAAGATTGAGCGCTAATACTGCAATTTAGTTTTAGAGGTACATGGAATGACTGAAAAGCGGCTTTTCATTACGTGGATAGGGAACATCGTCGGCCTGCTGGTCACACCGCTATTCGTCATCTGGGGTAAACCCTCCTGGCTCGAATACGCGCAATTCCAATCCTTGCTATTAGGTGTCGGCGTGCTCAGCGCAGCGCCCGCCATTTACTTCATCATTAAATTCAGAGCGTTGGTGCTCAACTCGAATGGCACCGAAGATAGCTTGTTCGATATCAACCAGGCACTCTCGCTGTGGGGAATGACGGCGTTTCTTCCCTGCCTGTTGGGCGTCGGCCATTATATGGTGACCGGCACCTACATTGTGCTGGTTGTGCTAACGCTACTGAGCGTTGTGCTGACCGTGATGTTTAAACCGACCAAATAATAGTTGTTGGTGCAATTGTCGACCCCAACTAACAACTAACAACCAGCAACTAACAACTAATAAAAAAGCCGCCCAAGGGCGGCTTTTTTATTGCGCTCTTTTCTACTGCGGAACGCTCTGCAACAAATGCCGACTGAGATCGCCGTATAATTTCGGTTGCATTAATCGTTGCACGAAATACCAACCCTGCTCATCGCGTGCAAAACGGTCCTGGTAACCGCCGGCGATGATTACTTGCAATGGAAAGTCTTCCAACTGTTGCAATACCGTAAATCGCGAACGCGCCTGCGCGGTGCCGGCGGCTTCATCCACCTCTATCCAGACATTGCTCATCATATGCTGCGTGCGAGGTGTGCCATCCGGATACACCTTGGTAAAAACTTCATACATGCTCTGTACATTTGCCGCGCCCTGCACGCCTTGATCGCCTGCCGGTGCCAATATCTCACCACGTGCGAATAATTGGCCGACACCGGCAAAATCGCCGGCATCGATGCGCTCGGCGTAAGTACTCAACAAATTCTGAATGGCGCGATAGCTGTCCACGTTATCTCCTCGCTATTATTGATAAAGATCGGGCATTGTTTGCTTGGCATAATACTTTGCCGGATCGCGATTTTCGTGCAGCTACCAAGTATTGCTTAATCGATAAACTGATTTCGACTTCAGGTAAGCGGTGCGATACCGACCGAGCGCCGTACTTTCGATAGCAGCGCGGACGCTTCGCCGCGCGCCTTTTCAGCGCCCTGCTTCAATACTATTTCAATATGCCCGGGATCGGTCATTAATTCGTTGTAACGCACGCGCGCTGCGCCGATTTCAGCATTGATCAAAGCGCACAATTCTTTCTTCGCCTGCCCCCAGCCAATGCCGGCGGCAAACTGCTCGCGCATATAAGCGGTTTGCTCCGGCGTTGCAAACGCCTGCCAAATTTGAAATACCGTGGAATCGCTCGGATCTTTCGGCTGGCCAGGCTCCAGCAAATTGGTTTTAACTTTGTTGACGAGCTTTTGCAGCTCTTTTTCCGCTACAAATAACGGAATGGTATTGCCGTAGCTCTTGCTCATCTTGCGCCCGTCGAGACCGCCCAGCAGCGGGACATTGTCGTCGACCACGGCCTCGGGCAGCGCGAAGGTTTCGCCATAGATATGGTTGAAGCGCTGCGCGATATCGCGCGCCATTTCCAAATGCTGAATCTGATCGCGCCCGACCGGTACTTTATGCGCGTTGAACATCAAAATATCCGCCGCCATTAAAATGGGATACGAGAATAAACCCATCGTCAGCGCGAAATCCTGATCCTCGCCCGCCTCTACATTTTTCTGTACCGCGTCTTTGTAAGCATGCGCACGATTCATCAAACCCTTGGCGGTGACGCAGGTAAGAATCCAGGTCAATTCGGTAATTTCCGGCACATCCGATTGGCGATAGAACGTAGTGTTCGCGGTATCCAACCCCAATGCCAGCCAAGTGGCAGCAATCTCCCTGGTCGATTGACGCACCAGTTGCGGATCCTGGCATTTGATCAGGGCATGGTAGTCCGCCAAAAAATAAAATGAATCGACGTTGCGATCGCGGCTGGCGTTGATCGCCGGGCGTATCGCGCCCACATAATTGCCGAGATGCGGAGTGCCCGTGGTGGTGATGCCGGTTAAAACTCGTTGTTTTGTCGATTGTTTTGTCATGCGGGATAAGGCTTCTAATGAATAAATTTAGGGTTGCGGCAACGCCTGCGTCGCCGTTTGAAAGAAGCGGGTTAAAGCCCGCCATAAATACCAGCAATCGCGGCTACCCGCCACTTCGCGGATCGAGTGCATCGCCCATTGCGGCACGCCAACATCGACAGTTTTAATGCCGATCTCGGTGGCGACGATCGGTCCGATAGTGCTTCCACACGCCATATCGCTGCGCACCACGTAACTTTGCACCGGCGCCTCTACCTGCTGACAGATTTGGCGAAATAGCGCCGCCGTGTCGCTGTTGGTGGCATAGCGTTGATTGGCATTGATCTTTATCACCGGACCTCGATTCAGCAAGGGGCCATGATTGGCATCGTGGCGGTCGGCAAAATTGGGATGAATGGCGTGCGCGTTGTCGCAGGAAATAAACACCGATCGATCGATCATGCGCGCGTAGCTTTCGTAACTGCCGGCTATACGACGCAGTACCGACTGCAGCAATGTGCCCTGCGCACCGGAGGTAGAAGCGCTACCCACCTCTTCGTGATCGGTGCATACCAACATCGCGCTGCGCTGGCCATCGGCCGCCAGCAGCGCGCACAAACCGACAAAACAAGACAACAAATTATCGAGCCGCGCGCCTGCTATGAATTCCAGTTCGAGGCCCACCAAACCCGGCGCCTGCGTATCGTAACAACTGATCTCGTAATCC
>DATIED010000411.1:0-5195 GCA_035455965.1 Spongiibacteraceae bacterium | reverse complement strand
CGTGGTGTCAGTAGCGATGACCAGTTGAAAATTAATCGAGCGGCGTTTTAAGTCGATGGCGGCGATACCGACTTCGACGCGCTGCTCCAATTCGAATTTTCGCGTCGCCGAACTGAGCCGCATATACACATTGTCGAAGCTGAATTTTTCGCCGCTGTGACGCGTATCGATAAAACCTTCGATACCGCTATCCACCAGCCGCACCACCAGGCCACTGCTGGTGACGTGAACGATCTCCGCCTGGAATACCGGTGACGCGCCGGTATCGGTTGCGGGATTATTCGCGGCGTTGTGTCCGGCATTGTCTGTGGCGCCATCCACAGTACTCTTCGCTCGATCCTCTGCGGAGTCGGTCGCCGGCACCAACTTTTGCAGATACTGACAATTCAGCCATTGCTCGGCGAGTTTGCTCGCCTGTCGGGTGCGGTCGCCTGCATCCTGCAATTGCGTCAACAAGGCATCGTTGAAGCGCGGTAGCGCAGCCTTGTTCAGTTTGGCTTTGATGATGCGATGCGCGAGAAAATCGTGATATTTGCGGATCGGCGAGGTGATCGTGATGTACTGCGCTAAACCCATGCCGAAATGCGGTGCGGCGCTGCTGCTGAATTGGCTGCGCTCCAGCGAACGCATAAAAATTTCGCGCAGCGGCAGCGGATGTTCGATAGTCGCAAGCAACCGTTGCAGCTCGGTATACGCGGCCAACTCGCCGACATCGGCATTTTGTAATTGCGGCAATTGCTCGGCCAGCAACTGCGCAATAATTTCGCGCCGCTCGCTGCGATAACCGTTGTGGCGAGTGAATGGCGCGCGGTCGCGCGCTAAAAACTCGGCCGCGCAACGGTTGGTGGCCACCATGCATTGTTCGACCAGTTGCTGCGCGGCATTTTTTTCCTCGCGGCGATAACCGGCGATTTTCTGTTGCGCATCCAGCTCGAAACGATATTCGGCGCGCTCCGGCAGCAACACCTGCTCGCGTTGACGCTGCCCGCGCAATGCGCCGGCAACAGCGCTCAGCGCCCGCACCGAGCTGGCCCAGGCTTCATCGCCGGTCTGATTGTCTGCGAGTAAACTGTCTGCGAGAGAGTTGCGCGCGAGAAACTCGCTCGTGCCTTCATAGCTTAATTTGGCGCAGGAAATTATGCGCGCTTCAATAAACTCATACGCGGTGATGTGGCCGCTCGCATCGATGCGCATTTCGCACACCAGTGCCAGACGCTCGACCCCGGCCTGTAGTGCGCAACGCTCGTTGGCCAGTTGCTCCGGCAGCATCGGAATTGTCGCGCCCGGCAAATAGATCGAGGTGGCGCGCGCGGCGATCGCCTGCTCCAGTTTCGAATCCGCTTTTATCCAGGCGCTCGGATCGGCGATAGCGACCAGCAGTCGCCAGCCATCGTCGAGTGGCTCCGCATACAGTGCGTCGTCCATATCCAGCGTATCTATGCCATCGATGGTGACGAACGGCAATGCAGTTAAATCGCGCCGCTGCTGCAGGTTGGGCTCGATCAGGTCCGCCTCGATCAGTACCGGCGGATTATCGGGCAATTGAAAGCGCTGCAGTGCGTAGCGGGTTTCGATGCCGGGGTGCGAGGCGTTGCCGATCACGCGATCGATGCGCGCCTGCGCCTTGCCATCGCTCAGCGGATGGCGACAGATGCTGGCACAGACATAATCGCCATGACGCGCGCTGCCGCGCATTTTCGGCGGTACGAATAGCCAGCGATTGAAGCGCGGCAAATCGGGTTCGACAAAATGCGCGTTATCGCGCACCACGTATTGACCGCTGAATTTGCCGAGCGTCGAACTCAGCATTTTTACGATGGTGGCGCTGGGTTTGCCCTCGGCGCTGGCGACGATATCGATCTCGACGCGGTCGTCCGGAAAGACGCGCAGCATTTGCTCGGGCGGCAAATAAATTTCGCGGCCATCGTCCATCACCACGAATCCGAAGCGTCCCTGCGACGCTTTAACGGTGCCGGTGTGGCTGGCTACTTGTTCTTGAATAGTTTGTTTCAACTGGCGCAGTTGCGACAGTGCATCGTTATTTAGCATGAGGGGAATAGCGTATACAGATAAGCGGGGCGATTAGACTAACGGAAAATAATGCGTTTGGGCAGCAAAAAATTGCAGTTCCGCACGAAAATTCAGCAAATTTACGCGGAGGTTGACAAACGTTGCCGGCCGTTCAAATAATCGGAACATCCGAGCTTCCCAGGACATTCTTTCTTAGGAGAGAGCCGTTGCCAGTATTGGTTTTGCAACGATGTTATGTGGGGCTTGTGAAGCGAGTGCAGTCGACACCTTGGTCGATATTCAGGCAGCTCTGCTCAGCCCCATCCGCAGCGTGTTTCGACCGCGTTGGATACTGTGCGCTCGCCAGCTATCTAACGTGTTGTCGCAAGCCTCCGTGTTGCCGCAAGCTGGAATGCTGTCGCAAATACGCTCCTCAAACACAGCTCTTAAATTTACCCTTAAATATCCTCTCAAATAATATCTACTGGTATTTTTCGCTCGTCGCAGCAGCGTTTGCGCATCGCTCCAATATTCCTTTATTCAATCAACGTGTAGTGCGGCTCACCACCGCGCGGAGGCATTGCCATGGGACGTAGTCCAGAGGAACGCGAAAAAATTTACGTGATCGATACCAATGTGTTGCTGCACGATCCGCTGGCGCTCAATGCGTTTGCCGAGCACCGCGTGGTGGTGCCGATGACTGTGCTGGAGGAGCTCGATACGATTAAGGATCGGCGCGATAAGGACGTGAGCCGCGAGGCGCGCATCGCTATCAACGCGATCGATAGCATTCTCGCCAACGCCTCGCCGAAACAAATTCAGGATGGCGTGGAGATTCCCGGCAGCGGCGCCGGCAATCGCCGCAACGGCCGGCTCGCGGTGTATGCCGATCAACTGCTGCATCTCGATCACAAGGCGCCCTATCTGGATGGCTCGCCGCAACAGGCCAACGACAATCGCATCATCAATGTCGCGCTGCATCTGCAGGCCACCAATATCGGCGCCTATGTCTGCCTGGTCACCAAAGATATCAATATGCGCCTCAAGGCCAAGGGTTCCGGCCTCGAGCATGTCGAGGATTATCGCAAGGACCGCGTGATCGACGATATCGATCTGATGGCGAGAGGCTATGACAAAGTCGATGGCGAGTTCTGGGCGCGCGTCGATAAGGTCAAAACCTTTCGGCGTGGCAACGATACGGTGCACCTGGTGGCGCGCAGCGTGCTGCCGGAGGCGTACCCGAATATGTTTATTGTCGACGACACCGGCTTCGTCGGCTATATCGAGCGCCTCGACGACGAGTTCGTCGAACTGGTCGACCTGCATCGCGATCGCCTGCTTGCGCAGCGCCTGTGGGGGCTGACACCGCGCAACCTGGAGCAGGGTATGGCGTTCTTTCTGATTCAGCGCGCCGACGTCGATATGACGGTGTTGACCGGACCGGCCGGCTCGGGCAAAACGCTGATTGCGTTGGCGTACGGGCTGCACGCCATCATCGAAGAGAAACGTTACGATAAATTAATAGTTGCGCGCTCGACGCCGCCGATTGCCGAGGACATTGGCTTTCTGCCCGGCACCGAGGAGGAGAAAATGGCGCCATGGCTGGCGGCGTTCGACGACAATCTCGAGGTTTTGCACGGCGGCGATGACTCGCCGATGAGCAGCATCGAGTACGTGAAGCAGCGCGCCAACATTCAATTCAAGTCGCTCAATTTCATGCGCGGCCGCTCCTTTAACAATGCCTATATCGTGATCGACGAAGCGCAGGGTTTAACGCAATTTCAGCTGAAATCCATCATTACGCGGGTTGGCGCCAACTCCAAAATCGTGGTGCTCGGCAACCTGGCGCAGATCGACAACAAATATATCTCGCCGCTGACTTCGGGGCTCACTTACCTGGTGGAAAAAAGTAAGGACTTCGAGCATGCCGGCATAATGCACATCAATGGCATTGAGCGCAGCCGGCTGGCGGCCTTCGCCGAGGAGAATCTCTGAGGTCCGGTCGGTACGGTGGGTTATATCGCAGACGCGCCTGTGCATGGTTGGTTTTTTGAGCGAATCGGGCTAGCGTCGCAGTTCAAATCGTGTACCATAACGGCCTTAATAAATTAAATTATAGGGCGGGGAGTGGCGATGGCTACTGAGGCGTTGGCGGTTCGTTGGGGCGACGGGAGGCGCGCGGATTCGGACTACGCTCGCGAACAGATTTTAGATGCAGCCTGGACTTGTTACCAGCAAAACGGCATCTTCAAGACCAGCATGGAGCACATTGCGCGCGAGGCCAAGGTTTCGCGCACCACCATCTACCGCTATTTCGAGAATCGCGACGAGGTGTTGACCGGGGTGGTCGTCAAGGCGACCGATGCGTTGACCCAGGAGCTGCTCGATCACGTGCGGACCACCGACACTTTCGCCGAGTACCTGACCGAAACCCTGGTGACCGTCACCGAACTGGTGCCGCGCTCGCGGGTATTTCAGTTGATGCTGGGCGAGCCCAGCGCGGTTCTCAGCCGCCTGTGCATCGGCTCGGCCGACTTGCAGGTATTGGCCGAAAACTTCTTCCGCGATCGTTTCAACCAGGCCGAGGCGCGCGGCGAGTTGTGCGACGGCATCAATCTGCAGGAGTTAACCGGCTGGTTGTTGCATGTGATTTCGTCGTATGTACTATCGAACCCGATGCGCAACACCGCGCCCGAGTGGCGGCAAACCGTGAAAAAGTTTTTGTTGCCGGCGATTGTGCGCAAGCTGCCCAATTAAGCAAAGAAGACCGTTTAAGCCAGACGTTTATTTTCTGTAGGTCGGACTTCAGTCCGACTTGAATAGCTTTATATAGATAGCTTTATATAGAGAGTACCGGAGTATTGCGGCGCACCGCATACTCCGACTGACTTACAGCAGATTGGCTGGTGCCGCAGCCAGCGCGACGGCTAACACGACGGCGGCCAAAATGCCGGCCAATACATCGTCGAGCATGATGCCGAAGCCGCCATGGATATTGCGGTCGCACCACGAAATCGGCCACGGCTTCCAGATATCGAACAGACGAAACAATAAAAACCCGGCGCCGATCCACCACCAGTGCGCGGCCGCTGGCAGCCAGGCCAGCGCAATCCATAAACCGATAAATTCATCCCAGACAATCGCGCCGTGATCGTGCGTGCGCAAATCGCGCGCGGTTTTTCCGC
>DATIED010000410.1:0-4328 GCA_035455965.1 Spongiibacteraceae bacterium | reverse complement strand
CTTGACGATGGCGACGACCCCATCGACATACGGTTGATGGCCGAGCACCCTGGTTTCGAAAACGATCGAGCTATCGCCATCTTGAATCGTGATGCGGTGAAATGCATGCGCAGCCAGAAATGCCGCAGGTATACCGAGACGCTGTTCCTGATCACTCGTGTCGCGGCACGAGACGATCTCGCTGACCGGCAAGCCGAGCGAATGCGCAATATCGACGGCGGTGCCCGGCACCGATTCCTTTGTCGCCTGGTGCGACTCCTCGATGGCAATTTTATAATCTTTAAAATGCGTTCCGCCGATCGATAACATGAACAGAAATTTCACCAGCGTAAGCGCGGTGTTCGAACAAATAACCGTCGGGAAGTTAAACTCTCGATGCTCGGTCGAGGTGCCGGTGGCCAGCTCGATCAGGGGCGACTTTGAGTTGGCGCAGAAGTCGATGACCTCATCCAACTCCCGCCCTGAACCGGCGTGAATGACGATGCTCGAAGCCAGGCTGCGTTTATCGCAATCCTCCCAACTGGAGACATCCCGATTTTGTGCAAGTTGCGCCGAGGCTCGAATGGCCTGTGCCAACCTCCCCGCGCCGACGATAATAATCCTGGTCTTTTGCATAGCCGTTTCGTAATGCTCTTTAAATCTGCAATAGATAAACTACCCGAATACCGAAGAGCCGACATCGCGCCGCGCGCGAATCACCGTTAAAAACGCTTCGCCGTAATTGGCCAGTTTGCTCTGCCCAACGCCGCTGATGCCGAGCAACTCGCCGGCAGTGATCGGCTGTAAGGTGGCCATCAGGCGCAGCGTTGCATCGTGAAACACCATAAACGGCGCGATGCCCTGCTGCTCTGCGATCTGTTTGCGACAGTCGCGCAGCTCCTGCCACAACACTTCGCACTCGGGCGGCACCTCGACTTGCTTGGCGCGCACTCTTTCATCGCGACTGCCGACTTCAGCGACATCGACGCGCAGTGCCAACGGAATTTCGCCACGCAAAACAGGCCGGCATTGTTCGGTGAGTCGCAGCCCGCCAAAGCCCTGCACATCGATTTCCAAAAAACCGCGAATCAATAATTGCCGAATCAGCGAACGCCACTGCTGCTCGTGGAGCGCTTTGCCGATGCCGAACGTGCTGAGCTGCTGGTGGCCGTGCTGCTGTATTTTCTCGGTGGTTTTGCCGAGCAATATATCGACGACGTGCGCGGCGCCGAAGCGCTGGCCGCTGCGATAGATACATGACAATAATTTCTGTGCCGCCTCGGTCGCGTCCCAGGTTTGCGGCGGTTGCAGACAGGTATCGCAGTTGCCGCAATGCTGCCCATAGGCTTCTTTAAAAAACAGTTCATCGCCGAAATACGCCAGCAAGGCTCTGCGGCGACACTCGGTCAATTCGCACCAGCCGAGCAACGCGTCGAGTTTATAGCGCTCCTGACGTTTGAATTGCTCGGGCGCATCCGAGGTAGCGAGCATATCCTTCATTCGCACCACATCCTGCAGGCCGTACAATAACATCGCCGTGGCTGGTTCGCCGTCGCGACCGGCGCGGCCGGTCTCCTGGTAATACGCCTCCATACTTTTCGGCAGATCGAGATGTGCAACGAAGCGCACATCGGGTTTATCGATACCCATGCCGAATGCGATGGTCGCCACCATGACAATGCCATCTTCGCGCAGAAAGCGGCGCTGATGCGTCTCGCGCAAAATATTCGACAATCCCGCATGATAGGGCAGCGCGGTCAAACCCTGTTCGGTAAGCCACTCGGCGGTGGCTTCGACTTTCTTGCGCGACAGGCAATAAACAATGCCAGCATGGTTGCGATGATTTTGCAGAAACTTCAGCAGTTGTTTACGCGCATCGACTTTCGCCGCAACCTGATAGCGAATATTCGGCCGATCGAAGCTACTGACGAACCACTCGGCATTCTGCAGCGATAAGCGCTGCGAGATTTCCTCGCGCGTACGCGTATCGGCGGTTGCCGTCAAGGCGATGCGCGGCACTCTGGGAAAGCGCTCCGAGAGCATACTCAGCCCCAGGTAATCCTTGCGGAAATCGTGGCCCCATTGACTGACGCAATGCGCCTCGTCGATCGCGAACAACGCAATCTGACAGCGCTCCAAAAACTGCAATGTGCGTTCGAGCACCAGTCGTTCCGGCGCGATATACAACATATCAAGCTCGCCGCGTAGCAGCTGCTGCTCGATCTCCCACTGCGCCTGCGAATCCAGACTCGAATTCAGAAAGGCGGCGCGCACGCCGAGCTGCAACAGGTTATCGACCTGATCCTGCATCAGCGCGATCAGCGGAGACACGATGATGCCGACACCGGGGCGTAGCAGCGAGGGGATTTGATAACACAGCGATTTGCCGCCGCCGGTGGGCATCAGCACCAACGCATCGCGGCCCTGGGCGACGGTGTCGATAGCGGCGGCCTGATTGCCGCGAAATTGCGGATAGCCGTAAACGGTGTTGAGAATATGCAGGGCCGGTTCAGTCATGCCCGGCATTATACCGATGCGCACGCCTAAACAGCAGGCACGATAGCGGGTGATTTTTTGTGCACCCCGGCAAGCCAACTCTCTCACCAATCGGCCATCGTATATATATATACGTATATCTCCTGCCCAGCATAATCAGAGTTTCGGCGGCGCTCCGCTACACTCTAAAGCAGACTGCGACACCTGGTGGTTCACAATCCCGGTAACCATGGGAATTTTGGCAGATGCCCATCCTGATATCGAAGACCCACTCCGAGCTCCGAATCATCGGCACAACGCTGCTGGTTGTAATATTGTTTTTGACTGCCGTTGCGGCGGTGATGAATATCAGCAGAACGCAATTGCACGGTGCGCTGCTAGAGATAAACAAGGCGGAGCTCAGCGAGTTGGCACGCCAGATCGCGTTAACGCTCGATGCCAGCCTCGATGCGAGCGCACTACATGATCGGATCAAAATGCAGCAAATCGTCGATCGGAACATGGCATTGAGGGGAGCACATACCAGCGACAACCTGCTATTGGAAATCCGTATTCACGCTCCGGACTCCACATCGAGCGTGGGCTATCGCGCAATCGCCGGCTCAGCGCCCACTTTGATCGGGATGGAATCCGATCCCGAAGACATTCAGGCCATTCGCCAAGGCGAGCTAGTAGTGTTGTTCGAGGATAAGCAGGGCGTCCCAATTCTAGACATTACCTGCCCGCTCCACCTCAACGGCATACCGTTCGCCACTGCCGGCATCAAAATGTCGATGCGGCAAGGATTCGAATTGATCGACAAAATCAGCTCTGCCGCCGTTACGTCAATGGAGATGACCGCAAATATAGTGATGGCGCTGGTCGGCAGCATGGGGTTCGCGACCGCGATCGCATTGTTGCGCAATAACGTGACCCGTAGAAAGCTACTGAAAAACTTGCAGGAGGAAGCTGCCACCGATGAACTGACCGGCCTTATTAATCGGCGCCGATTCATGGAGCTAGCGGAAAGCGAATTAAAACGTGCCGTACGCTTTCACCACCCACTGGCAATCGCGTTGCTGGATATCGACCGTTTCAAGCATATCAACGATGTCTACGGGCATGCAGCAGGCGACAAAGCGTTGATCGCCGTTGCGAAAACTCTCCGCGAAGAAATCCGCGAGACTGATGTTGCAGCGCGGCTCGGCGGCGACGAATTCATTCTAATTCTGCCGGAAACCACCGCAGCCGGCGCTTACGACGTTTTGGAGCGCTGCCGGCTGATTGTCGCGGCGCAGGAGATCCACATCAAAGATAAATCAATCTCGCTGACAGTGAGTGTCGGCGTCGCCAGCCTTAAATCCAAGCAGGAAACACTGAACGCATTAATGGAAAGGGCCGATCGCGCACTCTATGAAGCCAAACATGGCGGCCGCAACCAGGTCTCTAACGGGATCGACTGAACGGCCGATCTATCGGCCGGTTATGCTTGAAAGTGCCGCCGCGATCGATTGCGCTTGTGTAGGTCGCGTTAGCCGCACTGCTTCTTTGCCATCGTGCAGGAAAATAAATGTCGGCCACAATTTTATCTGGAACGATCGACCCAGCCGCCGGCCGCTGCCGTCCTCTACTTTGATATGCCGCACAGCGGGTTTATCCTGCAAAGCTGCCGCGAGCAATGGCGCGGCTGCCTGACAATAACCACACCACGGCGTGCCGAACTCCAAAACAGTGGCGCCGGGCAAATTATCGATCGCTTCGCGGCTGGGTTCGATCGTTTCAAAAGAACTGGCTGCTGCCATTTTTTATCCTCTACATGGGCGGCTATTCAAGTCCGTATTATCGACGCAGCATCCGCGACAAAAAAGACCTCC
>DATIED010000409.1:0-11131 GCA_035455965.1 Spongiibacteraceae bacterium | reverse complement strand
CGCCTCGGCTTTCGCATTGGCATTGGCGCGCGCGTCCATATTGTTCGAATCGGCATTCGCATCGGCCGACGCATCGGCGCTGGCTTTATTTTCGCTGCTCGCCATTAAGCCGATGCTGGTGGTCGTAGTCTTCTCGGAGCTGGTGTGAATATCCTGTGCCGCCAACACCTTCACATCTTTCGCCGCGATATTGGCATCGCCGCCGGTATTGATTTCGGAGCCGGTCAATTTCACCGTGTCCTTGGCAGTCATATTCATATTGCCGCCGACATTGAGACTGGAGCCGACGCTGGTTTGATCGACAGTTTCTTTATGTGTCGAAGTCGTTTCGGCGAATTTCAGGCCGCCCTGCGCATTCGCTTCCGCCTGCGCACCGGCCGACGCTTCGGCGCCGGCGGCACCGTCGCCGGACGAAGCGCTAGAACCGGATTGACTGCCCGACGACGAATCGCTGCTGCCGGTATCGACTTTTAAGAACGTGGTCGTAGTAGTCGTGCTGGTCGAACGATCGAGATCTTTGCCGGCCAGTATATTGACGTTGGTCGCATTGATATCGGCGTTGCCCTTGATATCGGCTTTCGAACCTTCGAGCGTTAAATCTTTACCGGCGTTTAATTTCGCGTTGCCGCCCACTTCAAGCGAGGAGCCAACATTGCGACTGTGGAAATCGTCGCTATCAGTTTGCTGGACACCCGCCAAGCCGCCACCGACGCCCAGCCCGGAGGTCGTAGTGCTGCTGACGATTTCGTTGGTATTGGCGCGCGCGAGGAAATTCACATTGCCCTTCGCATCGATATCGGCATCGCCGCCCGCTTTAACATCGGTGCCCGCAAACGTAATGTCGTTTTTCGATTTAACGGTGAGATTGCCGCCCGACGTTAAACCGGATTTGATCTGTTCGGTGGTGCTGGTCGTGGTCGTGGTGTCGGTGCTGGTAAAGCCATTGCCCTCGTGACTGGAGGTCGAGCGCGCGGTTTTATTTTCGACCGTATCGAACGTCACATTGCCGCCCGCACTCAAGCTCGCATCGCCGCCGGCCGCCATATTGGCGCCGCGGTTGGTGATATCTTTCGCCGCATCGACGCTTAAATTACCGGTGCTCTGGATGCTGCCCTGCTTGCCGATCGTGGTGCTCATATCCTTATCGTTGCCGCTGGTCGACGTGAGGGTTTGGTTGATGATGCTGCCCTCGGTCGAAGCCAGCGTCACGTCGCCGCCTTTAATAGTACCGCCGGTATTGGTGATATCGCCCTTCGAGGCGATATTCAGCGTTTGCGAACCGCTAATCGTGCCGCCGGTATTGGTCAGCGCATCGAGTCTCATATCGACCGTGCTACCGGCGATGACAGCGTTGCCGGCTTCGTAATTCGCTTTGGTCGCGTTCGATAAATAAACCACCGGCGCCAACACTTTTTGGCCGGCGACTACGGTCTCTACCATCCACACGACATCTTCTTTCAAATTCGCCAGTTGATCGGCCGACAAAGGCTTGCCGTAAGTGAAACCGAGACGCTTGCCTTCGCTGACGGCTTTATCCATCAAGCCTTGCATCTGCGCCGCTTCGCTGGCGTAGCCGCCGATCAAGTTGGTGCCCAACTGCGCAATCAATTGTTGCCGCGTTAAATAAGCTTCGTAATTGGCGTCCCCCAACTTCTTAACGACGACATCGGGATTGTAGCCAAAGCGCTCGGCCAGATAATTCGAGCCGACGGAATTCGAACCGGCCCCGAACAGCGGATTGGTCTCGACCAAATATTGCGATTGCGGATCTTTATTCGTTACAAAATAACCGTTCGGATTGGTCGGAAGCGTAATCGTCACGCCGGGAAACGCAACGGTCGGCTCACCGTTGACGGTGGTGCCGCCGGACACCGGATTGAGCGGTGTCACCGGTGTTGCGGTGGTACCCGATGTGCCGGCGGTCGCGCCATTTTCCGTTTTGCTTTGCACCGAGTCCGTCAACGGGCTACCGGAGTTTACCAATGTAAAACCAGTCGCTGTCAGATGGCCGCTATTAGCATATATTCCCGCGCCGGTACTGGAAGAAGCCACTGTACTATCGACGACAAACTGACCATTGACGACGCCTTGATCGTCATACGCCGCATGGTCGACCACGCCATACCAATAAGTTAAATGATCCCAAGTATAACGACCGGTTTCGGTGCTGAGCGACAAACTATCGTTGGTAAACGTCGAGCCGCTGTTGCCGGTTATCGTCACATTGGCTGCGGAGATAGCGCCGCCCTTGTTGGTAGCGGTGTCGAATTGTTGAATGGTGATCGTGCCATTCGAACCCACGCTGAGAATTTGCGGCTTATGGCTGAGATCCGGGCTGTTGAGGAAGTATTCGCTGCGCGTAAAGCTTTTGTAGTAATGCAGGTAGTCTTTAGTGCAGACGCAGCCAGTGGCTACATCCGTATTGCGGTGGTCGCCAGACGAGTCCCTAGTATCCACGCCATAGACATACGCATCCCAGGCACGCGTTAGATCGCCGCCGACATCGTTCTGAAAAATCGCCGCCGTGATGGTGATGTCGCCGAGCGCGACAATATTATTGTTGTTGGTAAACGTGCTCGCCGACAACGCCATGCCGCCGTTTGAATCGAGCGTACCGGTACCGGTGTTGGTGAACGTGGCGGTCGACGATGCAGTCAACTGCTGACCTGCGTACAGCGCGCCGGCGTTAGATAAATTGCCGGCGGTGGCGTGCAGGGTCAAAGTTTTTAACGAGGAAATGCCGCCGGTCGAGGTGTTAGTCAGCGACGGCAAATTAAATGTCAGGTTGCCGCCGGAGTGAATCGCGCCGGGGTTGGAAAAAGTATTGGCCAATGTAATCGCAGTATTGCCGCTGGTCGTCGCACCAACGATGCGCGAGTGCGAACCACCGAACGACAAGGTATTTAAATTCAACGTCATATTGCCGGTGGTATTGACGATGCCACCCACACTGCCGTTATCGTTAACAGTTAACGTATTGGCATCGATATCCATGCTGCCGCCGCGCAAAATGCCGGTGGCGCCCACGGTGATATTAACCGCATCGCTGCCGCCATAACCTTTGATGTCCAGCAGATCGCTCGATTCCAGGCGACCCGAATCGCTGATGCTATACGTAGATGCGGTGCGTCCACGCACCGTCATTGCGCCGGTGCTCAAGGTGGTGCCGGTATTGGTGAGCGTCGAGCCGATATTGAGCGCAGTCGTACCGCTACCTTTGGACTCCAGATCGCCGGCATTGCTTAACGTGTTCGCATCGATGGTACCGCCGCCGGCACCACCGCTAGACAAAAATATTTTACCGGTGCTGCTGTTGGTCAGCGTGCCGTTTACGGTAATAGTGCTGGCCGCCGTGCCGCCTTGTAATATGCCCGCGTTGGTTAAACTCGCAACGATGACATTTAACCGATTGGCTAGCGCTTGACTGCCGTTCTCGGTCAATAAAGTTGCATTGTCGGCACCGCCGGTACCGCGCACCTGCAATAAATTAGTTGCCTGCAAAGTACCGTGATTCTGATTTTTTACCGCCAGCGTGGTGCCGCTGTCGACCGCTTCTATCAACAAATCATGTTTCGCCAACACCGTGCCGCTGTTGGTTAACGTATTCAACAAATTCAGCGATAAATCTTGTTCCGATTGCAGCGTGCCGGAGTTCGTTAAATCCTGCAGATTAAAGGTGGCGGAATTACCGGCGGCGGTCGAGCCCAGCCAGGTGCCGGTATTCGTTAAACTAGCGGCTGTGGTCGTGCTGCTTAATGCCGATTGCACGGTGCCGCTGTTGGTAATCGTGGCGGCGAGAATATTCAGCGCCGCAGTGGATAATAAATCGCCCGAGTTATTCAACGCGCCGCTGATATCCAGACCGGTGCCGTTGGCGCCGCCCTGCATCCTGCCGGCATTCGTTACACTGGCGGCGAGCACATTCAAACGCTTGCCCAAAATCTGGCTGCCCGCCTGCGTCGTCAACGTCAGATTGTGCGCACCGGCCGTGCCCTGCAGCTGCAGCAAATTGCCCGCCTGCAGCGCGCCGTTAGTTTGATTGTTGACCGCCAGTGTGGTGCCGGCACTAGCCGCTGCAATCGCCAGATCGTGCGTCGCCAATATTTTTCCGCTATTGATTAGCGCATTCAGCAGGGTCAGATTTAGATCGTTGGCGGATTGCAGTGTGCCGGCATTGGTTAAATCGTGCAGATAAAAATTAGTATCGGCATCGCTAGCTGTCGAACCGATCCAGGCGCCGCTATTGGTTAAACTGAGCGCATTAACAGTGCTACCGAGCGCGCTTTGCACGCGGCCGGTATTGGTAATGTTATGCGCGATGATATCGAGTGTCGCATCGGATGACAGCGAGCCCGAGTTATCAATGTTCTCGCCACCGTCGCCGCTTTGATCGGCGATCGATAATAATTGCGCGGAATGCAAGGTGCCGCTGTTGCTTAAATCGTCGACGCGCAAACTGAGCGCGCCGGCATCGGCGCTGATGGTACCGGCGCTCGTCATACCGCTGGTATTGATGACGATATCGCCAGCGGTCGCTTGAATACCCTGGCCGGCGCCATTGCCGGTGCCCAGGTTGCCGTGCTGCGCGGTGAGATGCATCGCACCGGCGGATTTAAGCGCGGCATTGGCCAGCGCTAAATTATTTGCGGAATTCAAATCGAGAGTGGTGCCGCTATACAACGTCGCGCCATCGGCACCGATCGTTAAGTTATCGGCCTCTACAGCTAACGCAGCGCCGCTACCGTAGCTAACACCGTTTAAATCGACACTGCCGGTCGCATGGATGTGCAAACCGGCACCAGCGAAGCGTTTGTTATTGTCGGCCAATGCGCTGGCGGTTGCCGTATCGCTCAAAGTGCCGGCATTCAGCGTGAAATTATTATTGGCGAGTAATGCACCGCCGTTGAACGTCGCGCCGCCCAGCAACGCGTTTAAATCGAGATTGCGTTGCGCGGTGATGCTGCCGTCGATCAATGCCAATGCATCGGCATCGCTGGCGGTGCTGGCGATTTGTATATCGCGTGCGGCCGACAACTTACTTTGAATAACAATTTTGCCGTTGGCATCCAAACTAAAATCGCTGGCGGTCGCCGCCGCCTCACCCAACATGCGCACGCCGACGCCCGCTTCGGTGGCGACGATCTTAATGCGATTGGCATACATGCCGCCGAGCACGGTTGAATCGATCGCGTAAGCCGGTGTCGTATCGGTCGGCGTTAATGTGCCGGTCGCCGCGCGCGAGGCGTAATCCCAACTATTCGCACCGGCGGTTAAACTTAAATCGTTGGCGTTGATTTGGCCGTCGATCTTAATCGAGCGCGCCACCAGATCGAGAATTTGTTGCGCGGATGCATTTAAACCGCTGCCGTTAATCAATAAGTCGCCGCTGGTGACGCGAAAACCGTTCAGCGCACCGTTGCCGCCCAACACCGGCACGCCGGTGGTCAATGTCACGCGGTCGGTATTGATAAAGCCGCAGCCCGAGCATGTGATGCCGTACGGATTCGCCACCACCACATCGGCCTTGCCGCCGAGCACTTCAGTGAAGCCCGATAACTGGCTGCGATTCGGCGCGACCACTTCGTTCAGGATCAGTGTCGCCTGCTTCGCCAGATTCGAGTTTGCCATCACCTGACCGGCCAACTGCGATTGCCGCGCCATCTGATCAGTGTTGCCGTTATTCAGCACCAAACCTTTATTGTCGACGTTGTATTTCAAATATTGGTTGTGCGAAACGCCAGCCGCATTCGCCGTGTTGATATCGACCACCGGCACGCCGTTCGGCGCGATATACGCGGCGGTATTGCCGCCGGTCGGCACCACCGTGGTCGGTGCCGCCGCCTGCGATCCGGTCGAGCTCAGGGCGCCGAGCGCCAGTGCACCGACCGCTCCGACAACGGAGCTCGAGCGCTTGCCGCGCGCGCGACTGGTCTCCGCAACCGCCACGTAAGCGTTGCGCGCTTCGCTCCAGACGAGGCGATAAATTCGATTCAGGCTAGCGTGGCGAAACATAATCAATCCTCAGTGCCGCTGCGGCGGCCGACTGTGCAATTTTGAAAAATTTTTTACAGCGAATACGAAAGCCGAACCCAGGTTTGGCTGCCTTCGCGCTGCATGCTGCTCGGCATCGAAATCGGCCGCGTATTAAAAACTTCGAAGGTCGCGCCGCGCCAATGCAATTCGCCGCCAAAACCCCAGCCCGACAAATGTCCCTCCGGCGTGTCGGCGGCGTAACTGCTGACTTCGCCGTAATCGACGCCGACATAAAAGCGGCTGCCGAATGCTTCGCTGCCCAGCGTAAAATTCGGCTGCACCGAAAGATCGTTATGCCAGTAGTAACCGTTATCGCCGGACAAGGTATTGTCGACAAAGCCGCGCACTGAATAATTACCGCCAATCAGAATCTGCTCGGAGCCGTACAAACTATTCACCGCATGCTGACCGGTGACGCCGCTGCTGGCGCTCCACGGCAATTCGCCCCAGATAAACGGATAGCTGTAACTCAATGCATATTTATATTTTTCAAATTGCGCGCGCGGCGCATCGCTGGGCAGGCTGGCTGGATCATCGAGCGCACCGAGCGCATTCAGTCCGCGCGCATAACCTATATTCGCGCGCACCAAACCGCCCGCCAACGCGGTCGATACATTGCTGTCGATATCCAATATCGTTAACACGCGGCTGCTCACCGCCAGGAACTGATCGGCAAAATAACTCTTGGTGTCTTTGTTGGTGAGGCCGACGCTGAACGATACGCGCGAATCCTGATCGCGGTACGCGACATAATCGGCCAACGCATTGTGAGTGCGCGTCGAACCGCTGGCGATTTGATCGAGGCCGCTCTGCGGCGTCACCGTGCTCTCATAGGTGGAGTAGCTGAGGCCGTAAGAAAACGAAAAGTAACCGTACGGTACGCTGGCGTTGAACGTATTACTTTCCGAACGCTCGCCATGGCCATCGCCGAACACGCTTTCGCGATGCGTGCCCGACAACATATCGTCCGAACCCAATAAATTATCGAAGTAACCGCTGGCAGCGGCCTGATTTTTACCGGTGCTTTTGGTGCCCTGATTATCGAGGCTCAAAAATAAATGATACGGGGCGGTCGGCTGGTTGTGCACGACGACATCGCTAATGCCCGCGTCCGCGCCCGGCACGATTTCCATCGACGCATTATTCGACGACAGCCGGTTGATCTGCTCGATGCCCTGCTCCAGATCGCGCAGATTCAATATGTCGCCTTCGACGCCTGGGAAAATATTGCGCTTCGACACGCTGCGCGCGCCGTTATCCTCGATCGAGATTTTACCGACCTTGCCCTCGACCACGACGATGCGCAGTTTGCGCGAACTCAAATCCTGCGCCGGCAAATACGCGCGCGCCGCGATGTAGCCGCGCTGCAGATAAACGCGCGTGACCTCGCCGAGTAACTGTTCGATTTCGTTGACGCCGAGACAGCGCTTGGCAAATTGCTGGACGATGGCAGCGCGCGCGTGGTCGGATAGATGCGGCGCATCTTCGATGGTGATTTCGTCGATCTGCCGACAGGTCGTCTCGGCACTTGGCGCGGCGGTTTTCGGCGCCAGTTCGCGCGTATCGATACCGGACGGTTTATCGTTGCGCTGGCGCAACGCATCGAGGTCGCGCTGCTGGCGCTCTTGCTCGCGACGCTGGGTATCCTGGATCTGCCGTAGTGCGGCACCCGGATCCTGTTGCGCACTGGCAAGCAACGGCAGGCCGCTACCGATTATCAGTAGAAGAAGACGAAGAACAATTTTCAAGCGACACCCCATCCAGAACAGCCGCCTACCGGCCGTCATATTTTTTTAAGTTATCGGATCCGTATAGTGGTCGGGCGACCTTGAATACATCTTATTGTGGCGGTCGGTGTCCGGCCCTTTTTCTGATTTTGATCCGCGCTTCTAACCAGCCTGTGGAAAAACCCACCTCTCGCGACTGAAGCAATTTCCTAATGGTAGTTTCTAAAAAAGCTCAAGGAACTATAGCAGCTCCGACGGGGCTACAGAAGAGCTGGCGCGCCGTCTGGGCGACCGGCGCTGCCGTCGATCGAATAGGGCAGGCACCCTATTCGTTACAGGTGGACGTTAGAGAGCGCGCCGAGGGAGAGGCGCCACCGAAAAGCCGGCCGGTGCCAGACCTTGGCGCTGGCGTTCGTACATTGTTATGTAGGCGCTCTCCATATGCCGGCAAAAGCGCTCGGTATCGAACAGCGGATAGATATTCCTATTGCGCAGCAACTTGGCCCGAACGTCCGCCAGCATCGCGGGCGTGGTCGCCAGCCTGAATGCCAGCTCCTCATAATCAGCCAGACTCTCGGTAATTAACTCCGGCAGCCCCACCGCCTGCAACAAGCTGGCGGCGACGCGCCCGACGAAAGCATCGCCCAGACATGTCAGCACCGGCAGGCCGGCCCACAGTGCATCGGTGGTAGTGGTGTGCGCATTGACCGGTAACGTATCCAGAAATAAATCGGCGCGGCGCTGGCGCGCCAAATGCTCCGGCAGCGACCGGCGCGGCGCGAATATCAGTCGCGCCGGATCGATACCGCGCTGCCGCGCCGCCAGCTGCAGATTGACTCTTGCCGCCGCATTATCTTCGAGCAGCCAAAATACGCTGCCATCGACTCTGCCAAGCAGACGCATCCAGATATCGAAAACATCCGGCGTGATTTTGTAATTATTGTTGAAACAACAAAATACGAAACCGCTGGCCGGTAAATTAAGTTCCGCGCGGGTCGGCGTGTAATCGGCGATTTTCATCTCGTCGTCGGTGGACCAGTAAGTCTCCGGCAGGCGTGCAATCTTTTCGGCAAAAAATGCCGTGTGTTCGGGCGGAATGACAATATGGTCGGCAATCATGTAATCGATGTAACTCGACCCCAAGGTACCGGGATAGCCCATATATAAAATCTGCAGCGGCGCCAGCCGATGCGCGAAAATACTGAATCGACTATTGCCGGTAAGGCCTTTCAAATCGATGGCGATATCGATTTCCGCGGCGCGCAGTTGCGCCGCGATCTCTGCATTGGTGCAGTTGCGCACGTCGATAAAATGATCGAAGGCATTCCGCAGACGAACTCGCATTTCATCGTTGGCGTCGGGACCGAACGAGTAAGCCGATACTTCAAACCGGTTTTTGTCGTGCAGCTCGAAAAACTTGACCATCAAAAATGCTGTGGCATGACTGTGAAAATCGGCGGATAAATAGGCGATGCGGATTTTGTCGTGCTGGTAACGCTCGCCGTGCCAGAACGGCTCGGCTGGCGGATATTGATCGGCAATGTAAACGCTGGCGCATATCAGCTGTTCATCGGCAGCCGGGGACATCGCGAGAAAAGAAAACGGCACCGCCGCCACTTTGCGCGCGCGCACCGCCGTGCGCACCCGCTCGACGCTCTCCGCGTACAATTGCCAATCGCAAATCTGCAACTCGCACTGGAATTTTTTCCCCAGCGCATATTTGCATTCGGGATCGCATACCAATGCCTGCGCATACGCTTGTGCAGCCTCGGCGTAGCGATGCAAATCGTTCAGTACATTGCCGCGGTAGACATGCAATTGCGCGTTATCCGGCTGTAGCGCAATTGCCGTATCGAAGTTGCGCAGCGCCGCATCGCTGCGCCGCAAAAGGCTGAGTATCACGCCGCGGTTGGAATACGCTGCGAGCAGATCCGGCTGCAACGCGATGGCACGATCGTAATTGGCCAACGCCGCTTCGAGACGCTGCAGGCTGTACAGTACGTCGCCTAAACTGACGTAGGCATGCACATAATCCGGATTGAGCTCGAGCGCCTTACCTAGCGCTTCGAGTGCGATCTCGGTGCGCCCGAGACGCTGCGCAATCAAGCCCAACAAATGTTGCGCATCGGGATCGTTCGGCTCGTCGGCGATAACTTGCGCAACCAATTCGAAGGCAAACTCATGCCGGCCATCCTGATGTGCGATGCCGCCCAACAAATACAATGCACCGGGATGACCGGGGTCGATTTCGAGTATCTTTTTATAGAGTATTTCGGCCTCGGCCAAACCACCGGCCTGATGATGCTCCAGAGCGATGTCGAGTAAATCGTCGGGATCGGTTATGTGTTCCGTCATGCGCAATTATCTCGCTAATTTCAAATCGATTATTTTTTTATTATCGGCGCTACCAAAAGCGATACTGCCGTAAAATTTTATTGGGATTTTCCGCTAACGAAATTCTATTATTTGAGAGCGACCATTTGCTCGCTGATATCCCATAATTTTTTTGCTGCATTATCGTCGCGCCCGTAAGGCGTGGGAGTGGCAACTTTGCAGTCGGCGAAATATTCGCCGCTAATATTGGCCACTTCCGGCGCCGCGCACAAATAAATGGAGGTCTGGCTACCCTTTGCTATCGAACGCTGAAATGGCCGCATCAGCGTCATCGCAATATTATAAATGGCATTGGCGTGCGCAAAGCGCGTCGCGACAAAACCGGGATGTAAACAATTAACGGTGATATTGCTGCCCTGCAAGCGTCTGGCCAGCTCGCGGGTAAATAGAATATTCGCCAGCTTCGATTGCCCGTATGCACCGAAAGCCGCGTAGGATTTTCTGCCTTCAAGATCGTCGAAATTCATACCATTGCGCGCGCCTTTATGCGCCATCGAGGCCACATTGACGATGCGCGCCGGTGCGCTCTGACGCAGTCGGTCCAACAACAGCTCGGTCAATAAAAAATAACCGAGATGATTCAATGCAAACGTCATCTCGATACCGTCGATCGATTCCACGCGCTGCGGAAACATCGCTCCGGCATTGTTCAACAAGATATGCAACGGTCTGCCGCTATTGAGGAAATCAGCCGCTACTTTACGCACTTCGGCCTGCACCGATAAATCGGCGACCAGATGATCGACCTTTTGATTGCCGGTACTGCGCTTGATCTCAGCCACCGTGCTTTCTGCCAGCGCGCGATTGCGGCCGACGATGACCACCTCCGCGCCCATGCGCGCCAGCGCGATGGCGGCGGCTTTGCCGATACCGTTGGTGCCGCCGGTGACCAGCGCGGTTTTACCGCTTAAATCGACATTGAGTTGCGCCATCACAAAGGTTCCCGACAGATTGATTATTAACGTCGATAGTGCTCG
>DATIED010000408.1:0-2565 GCA_035455965.1 Spongiibacteraceae bacterium | reverse complement strand
GGAGGTGCATAGCGGCCAGATCGTCGGGCTGCTGGGCCCCAATGGCGCCGGTAAAACCACCTGCTTCTATATGATCGTCGGCATCGTCGGCAACGACCGCGGCAGCATTCTGCTCGATAAGCAGGACATCACCGCGCTGCCGCTGCATGGCCGCGCACGCGCCGGCCTGGGCTATCTGCCGCAAGAGGCATCGGTATTTCGCAAGCTAACCGTCTCCGACAACATCAAAGCCATTCTGGAAACCCGCCCGGAGCTGAACAAGGCACAACGCCGCCAGCGGCTCGACGAACTGCTTACCGAATTCCATATCACCCATATCCGCAAAAATTTAGGCATGTCGCTCTCCGGCGGCGAGCGGCGACGCGTCGAGATCGCGCGCGCGCTGGCGCTGGATCCGGCGTTTATTTTGCTCGATGAGCCATTTGCCGGCGTAGACCCAATCTCGGTCAACGACATCAAACAAATCATCAAGCATCTGCGCGACAAAAATATCGGCGTTTTAATCACCGATCATAATGTGCGCGATACGCTGGATATCTGCGAGAAAGCCTATATCGTAGGCGAGGGACTGATTATCGCCACGGGCGATGCCGAGACGGTCCTGAACGACGCCAAGGTCCGCGAAATTTATCTGGGGGAGCATTTTCGACTATAAGCCGATCGCGTTTAACAAATTGCGGAAGTGAATTGCAGCCCCTGCACGGGACAGCTACACTGAGGACAATGCAGTATTCATTCCACAATTTCCCACGGACTCTCCAATCCGAGGTTTGCGGTAGAGGTTTATGAAACAATCGCTTCAGCTAAGAATCGGCCAGCAGCTGACCATGACTCCGCAGCTGCAGCAAGCGATCAAGTTATTGCAGCTGTCCACTCTCGATTTACAACAGGAAATCCAGAGCGCGCTCGATAGCAACCCCATGCTGGAGATCGGCGAAGACAGCGAAGAAGGTCCGGTCGATTCCAGCACCACCGAAACCAACACCCCCGCCAACAGCCATGAACTGCAGCGCGAAAGCAGCGCCGCAACCAATACCGAAAACGAAGAGCTGGGCAGCGAATGGCAGAACGACATTCCCGCCGAGTTGCCGGTCGACACGCTGTGGGAAGATGTCTATCAATCGAGCGGCTCGGGCTCTGCCGGTAACGACGATGGCGATTTCGATTTCGATGCCCGCAACGGCACCGCCGACTCCCTACAGGATCACCTGCACTGGCAGCTTAACCTGACCCGCATGTCGGATAACGATCGCATGATCGCGACCGCCATCATCGATGCCATCGATCCGAATGGCCGCCTCACTTTGAGCCCCGAAGAATTGCTGGAGGGTCTGCCGGACGATGCCGATATCGAGCTGGACGAAGTCATGGCGGTGCTGCACCGGGTCCAGCAGTTCGATCCGCCGGGCGTCGCCGGGCGCGACCTGCGCGAATGCCTGCTGATCCAACTGCAGCAGTTGCCGATCGATACGCCTTGGCTGCGCGAGGCCAAACTGGTGGTCGACAAGCATATCCAACTGCTCGGCAATAGAGATTACATGCAGCTGATGCGCCGCTCCCGCCTCAAGGAAAACGAGTTGCGCGACGCGCTGAAGCTGATACAAACGCTGAACCCCAATCCCGGTACCATTATCGCCGCCAGCGCTGCGGAATACGTCGTGCCGGACGTATTTGTGCGTAAATTACGCGGCCGCTGGACCGTTGAGCTGAACCCCGAGATCGCCCCCAAACTACGCATCAACGCCGATTATGCCGCACTGGTGCGCCGCGCCGACTCCGGCTCGGACAAAACCTACCTGCGCGACAATCTGCAAGAGGCGCGCTGGTTCCTGAAGAGCCTGCAAAGCCGCAACGAAACTCTGCTGAAAGTCGCCAGCAAAATTGTCGAGCATCAACGTGGCTTTTTTGAATATGGCGAAGAGGCGATGAAACCGCTGGTCCTGCACGACATCGCCGAAGCAGTCGGAATGCACGAGTCGACCATCTCGCGCGTCACCACGCAAAAATACATGCATACGCCGCGCGGTATTTTCGAATTAAAGTATTTCTTCTCGAGCCACGTCGCGACCGAATCGGGTGGCGAATGTTCATCGACCGCGATTCGCGCCTTGATTAAAAAGCTGATCGCGGCGGAAAATACCCGCAAGCCGTTGAGCGATAGTCGAATTACCGAGCTATTGGCCGAGCAGGGCATCGTGGTCGCACGTCGCACCATCGCCAAGTACCGGGAGTCGATGGCAATACCGCCCTCCAATGAACGCAAGCAACTCATATAACTAAAAGACTATTTAGTAGCGGACACTAGGCGCAACATGAATATCGCGTCCTTTTAAACGCAACCGTCATCGAATCGAAGAATAGAACGCCAGTTTGATCTATAGTGGAAATAGAGCGTACAAAAGCCATCGGCGCATTCAACAGTGTTTATTCCATCGATATTGAAGGAGTGATCTATGCAAATCACAGTAAGTGGCCATCACGTCGACGTTACCCCCGCCCTGCGCGACTACGTCACCAATAAATTATCTAAACTACAAAATCATTTTGATCACATCACCAACACTG
>DATIED010000407.1:0-2341 GCA_035455965.1 Spongiibacteraceae bacterium | reverse complement strand
GGTTTATTTACGGCGCAGATCCAAACGTATCAGCAACGGATACAAGAGTTGGAAGTGCTGGATCAACAACTGCAAAAACAGCAGCAGGCAACCACCACCGCGAGCGCCGACTGGAAGGCGCTCGAACCCAAAGAAGATACGCAGCAAAAAAAGAATGTCTATGACTAACCGGCTCGACGACTGCGAGCTTTTACAGGGAGCGGCCGCCGTTAACCAGCCCTATTCACCTGGTTTTAATTTGATCGACGCCGAGTTAATGCAGTAACGCAAGCCGGTCGGCTTTGGCCCATCCTCGAATACATGCCCTAAATGCGCGCCGCAGCGACGACACAACACCTCGACGCGAATCATACCGTGACTGACATCGCGCTGCTCCTCGATCGCCTGCTCGGTAGCCGGCTGATAAAAGCTCGGCCAACCGCACCCGGCGTCGAACTTGGTCGCCGATTCGAATAAATCGGCACCGCAGCAGCGACACAGATACTCGCCTGGCGTTGTCGTATCCCAATACTCGCCGCTGAACGGTCGCTCTGTGCCCTTCTGCCGAGTCACACGATACTGCTCATCGGAAAGCTGCGCACGCCACTCTTGCTCGGATTTTTCTACTTCATGCATAACTGAGCACCTCGCGCCAATGAAATATTTCCCCTAAACTTAGCTATTAATCGCGCCGCGGCACGTTTTTTCAAGTGAGTTCAGCATGTCAAAGTTTTTTAAATCTGACAAATTAAACAACGTCTGTTACGACATTCGAGGCCCCGTACTCCAGGAAGCCAATCGCATGGAGGACGAAGGCCACCGCATTCTGAAATTGAACATCGGCAATCCGGCGCCATTCGGCTTCGACGCCCCTGATGAAATCATTCAGGATGTCATTCACAATCTGCCGCAAAGTCAGGGCTACTGCGATTCGAAAGGACTGTACTCGGCGCGCAAAGCGGTGATGCAGGAAACTCAGCGCCAAGGCATTCAAGGCGTCGAAATCAACGATATCTATCTCGGCAACGGCGTCAGCGAGCTTATTTCAGTGGTGACGCAGGCGCTGTTGAACGGCGGCGATGAAGTGCTGGTGCCAGCCCCCGATTATCCCTTGTGGACCGCATCGGTGCGGCTCGCCGGCGGCAAGGCTGTGCATTATTTATGCGACGAGCAATCCGACTGGTATCCCGATATTGAAGATCTGCGCAGCAAGATCACCAGTCGCACCAAGGCATTGGTGGTAATCAATCCAAACAACCCCACCGGCGCGGTTTATCCGCAGGAAATTCTCGAGCAATTGGTGGGCCTCGCGCGCGAACACAATCTGGTGTTATTCGCCGACGAAATCTACGACAAAATTCTTTACGAGGATGCCGTGCACATTCCGCTCGCGCGCCTTGCCACCGATATTTTATGTATTACGTTTAACGGTCTTTCCAAGGCGTATCGGCTCGCCGGTTTTCGCAGCGGCTGGATGATTATTTCCGGCGCCAAACATTTAGCCGGCGACTACATCGAGGGTCTGAATATGCTGGCCTCGATGCGTCTGTGCGCCAATGTACCGGCGCAACATGCGATTCAAACTTCGCTGGGCGGCTATCAAAGCATCAACGATCTGGTATTGCCGACCGGCCGGCTCGGCAAGCAGCGCGACCTGGCCTGGCGGATGCTGAACGATATTCCCGGCGTGAGCTGCGTGAAGCCGCGCGGCGCGATCTATCTATTTCCGCGCCTCGACCCCAAGGTTTATCGCACCACTAACGACGAGCAATTGGTACTGGAACTATTGCGTCAGGAAAAAATTCTGCTGGTGCACGGCACGGCATTCAACTGGCCGCAGCCCGATCACCTGCGCGTAGTGTTTCTACCGCGCATCGACGACCTCGGGATGGCGATCGAGCGCTTCGCGAGCTTCTTAGCGCGCTATCGACAATAATTCAGTGCGCGTAGCGGAAACCATGGCCGATTTACATATCGACGACTTTTATAAAGATGCGGCGTTAATTTTATTGCGGCTGTACGGCGTTTTTCCGCGCAAACATTTATTGTTCGTCGACGAGATTTGCGGCTTCGAAGAGCCCGATGAATTCGGCCTGCCGAGCGCGCGCAACGCCGGCTGTTTCAGCGCGATGATATGGCTCGGCGAACAAGGTTATCTGCAATACGAGGCCGCTATTCGCCAGGAGGCGCTCGATCAAACGGTATTGACCGAGAAGGGTTTTTTATTATTATCGTCGCGCTCCGAATTGCCGGTGCTCGATGCCGAAAACATTGCCGAGGCGCAACTGCCGCTCTCGGTCATGGCCGAGTCGCTGACCAATGTCGCGCAATTGCGGCGCGCCATCGGCAGCAATTCATCGAT
>DATIED010000406.1:0-3476 GCA_035455965.1 Spongiibacteraceae bacterium | reverse complement strand
ATTCTTTTTAGGCGTATCGGCATAATCGTGGTCGGCGAAAATTTCCTGCGCGCTGTGGTGATCGTGAATCGCCTCGCAGAGATAGGCCGGCAAATTCCACGACTTGGCCACGTAGTAGCCGACCACCGCGTGATTGGTTTGCAACAGCCGATTTTCGACGTCGATAATGCGCGGCTCCGGATGCGCATAGGCCTCCTGCATGACGATGGCGTAATTATCGAAACGCTCCATCAACAGCGGAATGCCGCAATTGTGAAACAGGCCGAGCGTGTATGCCTCGTCCGGCGCATGCACGCCGATCTGCTTGGCGATATTGGCGGCCATCATCGCTACGTCGGTGGCCGAATCCCAGAAGCTGCCGAGGCCGACGATCTCCTCGTCGCTTAACTCGCCGCGAATCGACAGCGCGTTGACGATATTGACCACGCAGTCGATGCCGAGTAATTGGCAGGCCTGCTGCACCGTGCTGATTTTGTTCTTGCGGCCAAAAAATGACGAATTAACGGTTTTGATAATGCTGCCCGATAGGCCGACATCGCGCGAAATAAGCTGGGTGATGCCTTGGATGGTGCAATCGGCCCCCAACTGCTCCATCTGTAAATCGACCATGATCTGCGGCTGCGGCGGGATCGAAATACCCATCAAAGTCGACCGGATTTGCTCCGTGCTTAACTCTACAGCCATCTCATTTATCGCTCAGCAGTTTTCGGTGCGTAAAAGATAGCCACGCTACGCGCCAAAAACAACTAAATCGGGCTAGAAGAAAGACCGCGCATGGGCTCAAATTGCGGACACTAACGAACCGATGTTGCAATTAATGCACTATTAAATGGTCGCCAGTAAGCCGCCGCCGACCAGCGCCAGGCCGGCACCAGCCACGCGATAGATAACGCCGTGCCGCGCCGGGATCAACGCCGTCGCCGTCAGACCGAGACCGTGCAACAGCGCGGTAGCCAGCACCATGCCAACTGCACTCGGCCATGCGGCCTGTAATTCGCCGCCATGTGCAAGCCCGTGCAACAGTGCGAACAACGCCACCAAAACTATCTGCGCCGCGCGCGGCAACTGCACTTGTAATACCAACAGTACGCCCAGCACGATCAGCGTCGCCGCGATGCCACTTTCCAGGCCGGGAATAATCAGTCCGTTCGCACCGAGCGACCAGCCACCCAGCATGCTCGACAAAAATGTCGCCGGCAGTAACCAGCGCGTCGTACCGCCGCTGCGCCCGGCCCATACACCGACAAACAACATCATCAGCAAATGGTCGACGCCGGTGAACGGATGCGCAAATGCTGCCAGAAAGCCATCGCTATGACCGGGATGGGCCGAGGCGCCGGCCGAGACGCCAAGCAACAAGCCAGCGCTCAGTATTTTCCGCAACGGCAGCGAGCGACAGCGCGCTGCCGGCGATGCGCTGCGAGTTCGGTTCAATGCAATTTTCGAAAAAAATTTATTCATGACTATTCATTCCCCGGCCGCGATTCAATATGGTCTCGATAGGCACAATTGTCTCGATGGATGTGTGTCAATGTTTCATCAAACCGCGCGTCTCGATAAAACGCACGACGTCTTCCAGGCCCTGCCCGGATTTCAAATTGCTGAATAAAAATGGCCGCTCACCGCGCATACGCTTCGCATCGCGATCCATGACTTCGAGCGATGCACCGACCATCGGCGCCAGATCGATTTTGTTGATAATCAACAAATCCGATTTAGTGATGCCGGGGCCGCCCTTGCGCGGAATTTTTTCGCCGGCCGCCACATCGATGACATAGATTGTTAAATCGGACAATTCGGGACTGAACGTTGCAGCCAGATTGTCGCCGCCGCTTTCGACGAACACGATATCCAGATTCTCGAAACGCTGACAAAGCTGCGCGACCGCCTCAAGATTCATCGACGCGTCCTCGCGAATTGCCGTATGCGGACAGCCACCGGTTTCGACGCCGATGATGCGCTCCGGCGTCAGCGCTTCGTTGCGCGTTAAAAATTCCGCATCCTCCTTGGTATAAATATCGTTGGTGACAACGGCGATGTTGTAGTCCTCGCGCAAGCGCTTGCACAGCGACAAGGTCAGCGCAGTTTTACCGGAGCCGACCGGCCCGCCGATACCGACGCGCAGGGGTTCGTTTGTATTCATCATTAATCCTCGCGATTACTTAGCTACTACTGGGGCTACTACTGGGGTCAGACCCCCCACTCATTACGATCTGAACAAACGGCTGTACTGCGTTTCATGACGCGCACCGGCAATCGCCAGGCCGGGCGCGAAGTTGCTCAAATCCGCATCGGCTTTTTCTGCTGCAACCTGTACCGCAGCCGGAATTTTTTCACCGAGCGCCAGCAATAAACGCTGCCCCGCGACCTGTCCGAGCGGTACGGTTTTTAGCGCCGCGCTAACTTGATTTTCCGCCCACGACCACGCGTAAGCCTGCAAACTCTCGCGACTCGAAATCTCCCACAACGAAGTTGCGCACGAATATGCGAGCGGAAAGCTGACCGGTACGAAGCGCGCCAACAAAGACACCGCGGCATCGTCTAAATCGAGTGCCTCGAGCAATCGCACCAGCGAGTAACCCATCTGCAAGGTTTCGGCGCGCGCTTCCGCACAATCGCGCCCCGCGCAATAACAACGATTCCACAAAGTTAATTCAGCGGCGTTGTGCGCATCCCAGGCGCGCCGCAAGCGCGCCAGAATCGGCAATTCGAAGCGCGCCAAATTAAACTCCAGTACATCGCCGATCCACTCGCCGGCACTATCGGCATCGCGCACCGTGCCGCTCTCGATCATCCACTCAAGGCCCTGCGAATAGCTATACGCGCCCACCGGCAATAGCGGACTCGCCAATTGCAATAAACGACTTAACTGTAGCGATTCGACGCCCATATGCCGCGACTCAATGTTCGTGATGATGGTGACCGCCGCCGTACGCCCCCGCTTCCGGCTCGAACGGCGCCTGCTGCTCGATGACCGACATACCCAGTCCGAGCAACATATCCTTCAAAACATGATCCTGTTCCAGGCGCAACCAGCACTCTCCGTCGGCGCCGCCACCAATCTGCAGTGGCACATGCCGATTAGCCAGGTGATAAACTGCACGCATTAATTGCTGCGAGCTAACAGCGGTAACGTGTAATACCGGTTCGTCCGCCGCGACTACCTGCACGATGCGGCCATCGCCCGACAACAAGCGATCGCCGCCACGCAAAATGCTGCCGCGCGCCAACTGCAGCGCCGCCTCCAAACCCGATTGCAACCGCACTCGCAAGCGGCTCTTCTGTCGCAAATCAAAAGGCAATATCACACTGTCGTCACACGGCGTTTGCACGGCGGAGGACGGCAGGCGCTCGGTAATGCTCAACATCATCGTTAACATCTAACAAAACCTCACCACAGCATTCAGTTGTAGGTCGGACTTCAGTCCGACATCGGTGCATCATTCACGCTCGCTGTCGGACTGAAGTCCGACCTA
>DATIED010000405.1:0-3297 GCA_035455965.1 Spongiibacteraceae bacterium | reverse complement strand
CGCAGTTGGTCAGATGGGCCTGGTGCAGGCCTACGAATCGCAATTTCAACGCTACGGCTTGCACACCGCGCAGGTATTGTTGGGACACGACGATATTTCCGCGCGCGATCGCTATCTGAATGCGCGCGGCACACTAAAAACGTTAGTGCGGCTGGGTGTGATTCCGGTAATCAACGAGAACGATACGGTTGTGACCGATGAAATCCGACTCGGCGACAACGACACATTGGGCGCATTGGTGGCTACGCTGATCGACGCCGACCTGCTGGTTATTCTTACCGATCAAGAAGGGCTGTTTGAGCGCGATCCGCGCCAGGACCCCACTGCGGCGCTGGTCGCGCGCGGCTGTGCCGGCGATCCAAGCTAC
The DNA here is from genome assembly GCA_035455965.1 of Spongiibacteraceae bacterium. Lineage (GTDB taxonomy): Bacteria > Pseudomonadota > Gammaproteobacteria > Pseudomonadales > CAMLJR01 > CAMLJR01. The sequence continues at coordinate 2,930 of DATIED010000405.1, read as the reverse complement.
GAGCAAATGGCCGGCGGCAGTGGTGGCGCGCTCGGGCGCGGCGGCATGCTCACGAAAGTGCGCGCAGCGACTTTGGCGGCGCGCACCGGCGCGCATACCGTCATCGCCAGCGGACGTCAGGCGAATGCTTTGGTGCGGTTGGCTGATGGCGAAGAGCTGGGCACGTTGTTGGTCGCCGAGCAGCAACCGCTGGCCGCGCGCAAACAATGGCTGGCCGGTTTGATGCAAGTGAGCGGTCAGCTGGTGCTCGATGACGGCGCGGTGCGCGTGCTGCGCGAATCCGGGCGCAGTCTTTTGCCGGTCGGTGTGCGCACGATCAGCGGTCGTTTTCGGCGCGGCGATCTAGTGTCCTGTCTCGATCTGCAGGGGCGCGAAGTGGCGCGCGGCCTGGTCAATTACGCGCTCGAAGAGGCGCAGAAAATTATCGGTTTCAGCAGCGAGCGGATTGAAGAGCTGCTCGGTTATCAGGGCGAGGAAGAAATAATTCATCGCGACAATTTACTGGTCTTCTGACGCGCAAATGGAAAACGCCCTGGCGGATTTTGTCGATGCGTGGCTGATGCCCCTGCCGTTGATCATCATCCTGTTAAGCCTGGGTTGCATCGCATTGTGGCGCAATGCTTTATTTCGCAACACTTCATTTCGCAACGACAGTCGCGGCGGACTGCTGTTAGTCAGCACCGCATGGTTAATACTGGTCGCGCTCAGTTGCACCGCAATATCGGATTTGTTGTTGCTGCCGCTGGAGGAGCGTTATCCGAAATGGAACGGCCAGGGAGATAATTTAGCGTTTGTGGTGGTGATGGGGGCCGGTCAGCAGGAGGCGCCGCGCCTGCCCGATACCAATCGCCCCAATACTGCAGCGGTTTATCGCTTGCTGGAAGGCATTGCAGTTTATCGCGCCAATCCCGGCAGCAGGCTGATTTTATCCGGCGGTAGCGGCGAAGCGGAGCCCAGTGCCGAATTGATGGCGCGAGTGGCGCGGACGCTAGGCATTGCCGCAGAAGATATCGAGTTACAACCCTTTCCCCACAACACCGAGCAGGAAGTGCAGTTGCTGGCACCGATGGTTGGGCGGCAACGCTTTGCCGTGGTGACTTCGGCGGCGCATATGCCGCGCACCATGCAGCTATTCGCCGCCGCAGGTTTGCGGCCGACGCCGGCGCCCACGCACTTTTTGGATCGCTTCAATCCGCATCCGAATTGGCGCGACTGGTCGGTGCCGAGCGCCGATGGCCTGCAGCGGGCACAGTTTGCGCTGCACGAATATCTCGGTATCGGCTGGCTGCGGGTCAAGGATTTATTGAGCCAAGGCGAAGCGTTGGCTGCCACCAAGCCCGGTCAATAGCGCAAGGCAGACAGGCAATTCGACCAGTAAAAAATTGACCAATAAAAAAGCCGGCGCGCAGCCGGCTTTCTTTTTAACTTTTTGTTCCTAGGTCATCGTCGCTCAGGCAGCGGCTGGTACAGCCAGTGCCTTGATCTGCGCATTCAGCCGGCTCTTATGGCGAGCGGCCTTATTTTTGTGAATGATGCCTTTGTCGGCAATACGATCGATTACGGGTACAGCTGCCGCGTAAGCAGTCTTGGCTTTTTCCGCATCGCCCGTTTGAATCGCGGCAACAACCTTCTTGATATAGGTGCGTACCATTGAGCGCAAGCTGCCGTTATGCAAGCGGGCTTTTTCTGCTTGGCGTGCACGTTTCCGTGCTTGTGAAGTATTCGCCACCGTTAACTCCTCGAGATCGAGATCGTAAAAATTTGAGAGGCGCGATTATTCATATCTGCGCCGCAATTGTCAACCTGAATTGACAGTCTCGCCGTAGATAAGAAGTCAGACGAAAAACCGCTGCCAGAGTGAGGGAATCCAGACGATCAGAAACAAAACCAGGCTGGTGAACACCACAGCGGAGCCGATATCCTTGGCCTGCCCGGACAGCGGATGCTGCTCCGAGCCGAAGCGGTCGACCGCAGCCTCGATCGCGGAGTTGACCAACTCGGCGATAATCACCAGTCCGCAGCAAATCACCAGCAACAGCTTATGCGTTAGATCCCGCCCCACCCAAAATGCCAGCGGCACACACAGGCAGGCGAGCGTGGCCTCGATGCGGAATGCCTCCTCGTGCTTCCAGGCAGCGCGCAAGCCCTGCATCGAGTAGCCGGTGGCGGCAAAGAGTCGCGCCAGGCCGGTTTTGCCGGGCTTGGTCATTAAGGGCTTGTTCTCCGGCTTGATGGTGTCCGGACCGACGGGTTCTTGGCTATTCATCGGTAGCGGATGGTGGGCCTGAATAATGGAATGGATAAATTAGCGGCGCGAACGTTTACGTCCATCGCGGCGGCCATTGGCATCGAGTGCGGCGACGCTGGCATTCGTTGCACCCGATTTCGCGGTGGGGGCGATAACAGCGGTCGGCGACCAGTTGGCGAATAACGGTCCGGCTAATGTTTGATCGAGAATATCGTCGAAGCGCGGCGGCTTTTGGTGTCGCGTATGGCTGTCGAACGCGTCAGCCAGTGGGTCGGATGCCAATGCCGATTGCGAGCCAGTCCCGGGGTGCGACGCGATTAGCTGCGAATCGTTAATTTGCAACAGAGTCAAAGGGCCAGCCAATTCCATCGCGACATTCTCTGATACGGTTTGGACAGCGCGATGATAGTCTTAACGCGGTGACAGTAACAACTGCGCCCGCGTAAATTGTCGACATGGACCGCGCGGGCAATGAGCTTAGTTTCCTTATTGTTTGTCATATTGCGGGGCCGTGGCACTTTCGCTCAGACCCAATAATCGTTACTCTTCCACCCACTACTCCTGTCCTGGTTACACTTTAATCCAGCCGCTGTTTGTTTTAGTTACATCGCCACACGGTCCGCCCGAAAAATCGCCAAGCGGGTCAGTGCGTCGAACCGCAGGGTTTGACGAAGGCGATGTC
>DATIED010000404.1:0-8925 GCA_035455965.1 Spongiibacteraceae bacterium | reverse complement strand
AAGAGTTAGCCAAATGCCGCTTTATGGCACGCGAAGAGTTCTCCAACGGCTGCGATTACCTGCAAGGCAAAAAAATTGTCATCGTCGGCTGCGGTGCACAAGGCCTGAATCAAGGCCTAAACATGCGCGACTCAGGATTGGACATTGCCTATACCCTGCGTAAGGAAGCCATCGAACAAAAGCGCCAATCCTGGAAAAACGCCAGCGAAAACGGTTTCAAGGTCGGCACGTATGAAGAATTGATTCCGACTGCCGATCTAGTGCTGAACCTGACACCGGATAAACAACACACAGCAGTAGTCGGCCAAGTAATGCCGCTAATGAAAAAGGGCGCGGCTCTCGCATACTCGCATGGCTTCAACATTGTTGAAGAGGGTATGCAAATTCGTCCGGATATTACTGTCGTAATGGTTGCACCTAAATGCCCAGGCACCGAAGTCCGCAATGAATACTTGCGTGGTTTCGGCGTGCCCACATTGATCGCGGTGCATGGCGAAAACGATCCGAATGGAGATGGCCTGGAAATCGCCAAAGCTTACGCTGCGGCAACCGGTGGCCATCGTGCTGGCGTACTGGAATCGTCATTTATCGCCGAAGTGAAATCGGATTTGATGGGCGAACAAACTATCCTGTGCGGCATGCTACAAACTGGCTCGATCTTGTGTTTCAACAAAATGGTCGAAGAGGGCATCGAGCCTGGCTACGCAGGCAAGCTAATTCAATACGGCTGGGAGACTACTACAGAGGCGCTCAAGCACGGCGGTATCACCAATATGATGGATCGCCTAAACAACCCGGCCAAGATAAAGGCTTACGAGTTGGCCGACGAGCTGAAGAACATCATGCGCCCCCTATACGAAAAACATCAAGACGACATCCTGTCCGGACATTTCTCGCGCACAATGATGCAGGACTGGGCCAACAACGATGACAATTTACTGACCTGGCGCGCCCAGACCGGCGAAACCGCGTTCGAGAAAACCCCGATCAACAAGACTGCCCAGATCAGCGAGCAAGACTATTTCGACAAGGGTATTCTGATGGTCGCGATGGTCAAGGCAGGTGTCGAACTCGCGTTTGAATGCATGACCAGTGCCGGCATGCTACCGGAGAGCGCATACTACGAATCGCTGCACGAGACCCCGTTGATCGCCAACACAATCGCGCGCAAGAAACTATATGAAATGAACGTCGTGATCTCGGATACTGCGGAATACGGCTGCTACCTGTTCGATCAGGCGTGCCGCCCACTGTTGGAGGATTTCATGAGCAAGATCAGCACCGACGTCATCGGTGTCGGCCTGAACCTGAAGGACGAGGGAGTCGATAATCGCGAACTAATCGAGATCAACGACCAATTGCGCAACCATCCGGTGGAAATCATTGGCAAAAAATTGCGTGGCTACATGACGGCGATGAAGAAAATCGTCTGATTTTATCCACCTCAGAAAAAAGAGCCGCTCTCGCGGCTCTTTTTTTGTCGTATCGAATACTCTGACCCAAAATTAAGAATAACTATTGGTTTTTGGTAAAGGTTACAGCCATTAAGTGTGACCATAATGAAAGGGGAAACTAAGAAAAATGAAACACGTTGGAACTGTAAGTATTTTGCTGGCCTCTTTGTGTACAGGATGCGCAACCGGGTTGAACTCGCTCCAGGAAAGAGAGTACAACGCCATGAAGGCGGAAAAGGTTCTGATCGAAGAATAGAATCCGGGAACGGGTGCCGCATTGGGGATTCTCCCGGGTGGAGGATCTTTTTATGCGCGCGAGCCGGGATTCGGCGTTGTGAACCTCCTGTTCTGGCCACTATCGATTCTGTGGGATCCCGTCAGCGGTTATGAGGGTGCAAAAGCGATTAACTATGACATCACCAAACAACAGCTGAAAAAGAAAAAGGAAATAGAAATCTCCACCCTGGACGACAAACTGAGAACAGGCGAACTGTCCAATACTGACTATGTGAGCGAAAAGCAAAAAGTCGACAAGAAATATGACTTCGAGTGATGCCTGACGAGCCTCATCAACCTTTCACGCAAAATTGGGCCGCAGCTTATCAAGCCAAGCCGCGACACATAGAAAAAGAGCCGCAGTAGCGGCTCTTTTTTAACCAGCAAGCGAACTACAGACTCAACACTTTCTCTCCGCGCGCAATGCCCGACACGCCGCTACGCACCACTTCCAAAATGGCCGCATCGCCCACCGACTCTAAAAATGCATCCAGCTTATCGCTCGCACCGGCAACCTGGATCGTATATACGGTTGGCCCCACGTCGATGATCTGACCGCGAAAAATATCGGTGCAACGTTTTATCTCAGCGCGCTGCGCGCCGGTGGCACGCACCTTAACCAGCATCAATTCGCGCTCGATATGCGGCCCCTCAGTCAAATCAACCAACTTCACCACATCGATTAGCTTATTGAGGTGCTTGGTGATTTGCTCGATCTTGTGATCATCGCCAATCGTCGTCAAGGTCAACCGCGACAGCGTTGGATCCTCAGTCGCCGCCACATTCAATGTTTCAATATTGTAACCGCGCTGCGAAAACAATCCGACTACGCGCGACAGGGCGCCCGGCTCATTCTCCAACAGCAATGAAATAATTCGTCGCATCTTAAGTTCGCTCCGTTTTGCTTAGCCACATATCGCGCATGGAGCCGTTCGGCGCCACCAGCATTGGATAAACATGTTCGTGGGGATCGACGTGGATATCCATGAACACTAAGCGATCCTTGAGCGCAAACGCCTCCCTCATCGCAGCCTCAAGATCCTCTTTCCGATCGACGCGAATACCTACATGGCCATATGCTTCTACTAGCTTCACGAAGTCCGGCAATGAATCCTCATAAGTGCTATGCGAATAACGCCCGTCGTACTGCATGTCCTGCCACTGCTTAACCATGCCGAGATAGCCGTTATTCAAATTGATAATTTTTACCGGGATCTTGTACTGCGTACAAGTCGACAGCTCCTGGATATTCATTTGAATGGAGCCTTCGCCGGTGACGCAGGCCACATCGGCATCGGGATAGGCAAGCTTAACGCCCATCGCTGCCGGAAAACCAAAGCCCATCGTACCTAGGCCGCCGGAATTGATCCAACGCCGCGGCTTGTCGAATCGGTAGTATTGCGCCGCAAACATCTGATGCTGACCGACATCGGAAGTAATGAATGCATCGCCCTTTGTGACCTTGAATAACGTTTCGATAGCCCATTGCGGTTTGATTAACGGACTATCGATGTCGTAACACGGCTTGGTCCACAGACCGGCATGTGCACGCCACTCATCGATTTGTTTCCACCACGCCGCAAGCGCAGTTTTATCGACATCGCTGCCTTCGCGACGAGCTTCCGCAATCAGTTCGAGCATATCGCTCACGACCGAATCGACCGGTCCGACAATCGGCACATCGGCATTGACCGTCTTGGAAATCGCCGCCGGATCGATATCGACATGAATGATTTTTGCGCCGGGACAAAACTTGCTGACAGTATTGGTGACACGATCATCGAAACGCGCACCGATCGCCAACAACACATCGGCTTGATGCATGGCATTGTTGGCCTCATAAAAGCCGTGCATGCCCAACATACCGAGAAATTGCCGATCCGAAGCTGCAAATGCACCCAAGCCCATCAAAGTGCTGGTCACCGGAAAATTCAGTTCGCGTGCAAGCCTAGTTAATAATTCGCTGGCATTGCCTTGCACAACGCCACCGCCGGTGTAAATCACGGGCCGTTTCGCAGCCAAAAGTAAGCTCACCGCCTTTTTTATTTGACCTGCATGTCCACGCGTCGCCGGCATGTAAGACCGCAGCTTCACTTTTTTCGGATAGTGGTATTCAAATTTATCGAAGGGGTTGGTGATGTCCTTCGGCAAATCGACAACCACTGGACCGGGGCGGCCGGTCGATGCCAAATAAAATGCCTTCTTGATCGCCTCGGGGATGTCGACCGCACGCTTCACTAAAAAACTGTGCTTAACGATCGGCCGCGAGACCCCGATCATGTCGGTTTCCTGAAAGGCGTCCTCACCGATCTTGTCCGACGGCACTTGCCCCGACAAGACCACCAACGGGATCGAGTCCATATATGCGGTGGCAATGCCTGTGATCGCATTGGTGGCGCCGGGGCCGGATGTTACCAGTACCACGCCTGGTTTACCGGTTGCGCGCGCATAACCATCCGCCGCATGCGTAGCCGCCTGCTCGTGGCGCACCAGAATATGCGGAATCTTTGAGCGCTTAAACAAAGCATCGTAAATATGCAAAACTGCGCCGCCGGGATAACCGAAGATGAACTCGACACCTTCGTCCTCCAGGGCCTGTGCGACCATGTCGCCGCCGGATAACAATTCCACTGCAATACCCTCGTCTCAGTTGCATGCCGAAGTGGCTGCATACTGCAGAAGTTAAAAAAGTAAATCGGGTAGGACACGCCCAACCGACCTTAAATTTTCGCCCCGAAGGCCAATAGGCTTCGACGACGAAAGCGCGTGCGATAACAGAACACCGCTAACGGTGCCTTGCGCTGAACTCCGCTGGGTGGCGCGAAGTCGGCTCGCTCGCAACACAGGTCGTGTGTTGGCAGAGTGTGAGATTTGATCTTGTGAGGATCGAATTGATTTATTCGATCCGAGGAAGCGCCACTGGTGAGCGGCACTCCATTGGCCTGTCGCTAAACTATCAGGACTGCCTATTGTTTCTAGCGCGCGCCACACTGTCAAGCCACATGAAGGATAAGCGCTACTTAATAAGCGATAGATTTAACAAATTTCACGTTATACGCTGCAAAGTGACGCTTCTTTGCCATAATTAGCGCAGTCTTTTCAAACCATGCCAGGACGACCTCCAGTTTATGAACAGATCAACTCGCTCGATTCGCAGCTTGTGGTTATTGGCCTTACTGAGCGTGTCCTCCACACTGCTGGCTGGCCCACAGGGCTATTACCGCTGGAAGGACGACAAAGGGCAATTCCAGGCAACACAACAACCACCCAGCGATCGCCCTTCTGAATTTGTACGCACCTCAACGGGCACCTCGAGCCAGATGGCACCGGGCGAAAGTGCTGATAGCGCCGGCACCCCCCCCAAAGCTACGAATCAAGCTGCCGGCAGCGCTACGAAAAAACCTGCTGGCATGCAAGCAATTCCAGACAAAGACCCAGAAAAATGTAAGCAGGCGCAAGACACGCAAGCGGTATTAAACAGCCATGCACGCATTCGCGAAAAAGACGAGAAAGGTGAGTATCGCTATTTAGCCCCGGAAGAAATTAACGAGCAGAAAAAGCTGGCAACGGAATCGGTCGATGTATATTGCGACCCAGCACCCGCGCAATAGTAGTTGGCTCGCGCAATAAAAAAGCCGGCACTGGCAGCGCCGGCCTTTTCTATCGCTAAAGCTATTTACGCTGCGCGACGACGAGCTACCCCGGCCAAGCCGAGCACCCCAGAACCCATCAACCAGGCGGCGGCGGGAACCGGTACCGTCGGTGTGGCGGCTATTTTGGTGTAATCGAGATCATGTACATAGAAGGAAGTCCACGCCGTAACGTTGCTGGAACCCACTGTCTTCGTACCTTTTTTGCCAGTAATGGTAAATTTGCTCAGCTCTAAACCACCCAGCGAAAATGGATCAAGCAAAACACTTGCCCCATCACCCAGACCGCTATTCTTGAACTCCACAGTCCCAGCTACCGTATTCGTAGTACCTACGTAGTAGGTGAACGTTGCCCAATCGCCAAAACCAAGATAGTTGTTCTCCCACTGAGTGAAAGTCACGGTATTGAGCTTAACTTTTTCGCTGAATGTAAAGGTCAGCGCTTCAGTGCTTACGAAACCAGAGCCCGTAAAAATATCGGCACAACCTGAATCCTTACAACCTATACCGCCGTTGGTACTGCTATTGCCGACGCCAAGGGCATTTTCCACACTGCTGTAGTATCGGCCAGCACCGGTGCCAGTGGATGCAACAGCTACTGAAACGCCACCCGCACTATAAGTGCCACTACCGTTGTTGAAATTAATTGCCGTTGCAGAAGATAAACCAGAAATTGAGAAGGCAGCTGCCGCCGCCAAAAGTTGTACTTTCATCGGGAAACTCCTACTTCCATCAGATAGTTAGTTTATTGTTAGATTTTTCAAATAGTTATAAATTTAAAAGGGCTGTGCTAAAACTCAAGGCGAACACAGTCCTTTTGTATCACTTTTGTTACTTATGTAACAATAATCCTATAAATCGATTTGCTATATAAGCGCTCAACTATAAAACGCTCCCGCATATAGCTATTCCGTATCAAAGCGGATCGCATCCTCCTCTAAATTCGCCTTAATTATGTCGCCTGATACAAATCTTCCGCGCAAGATCTCCTGAGCCAACGGGTTCTCCAAATATTGCTGGATAGCCCGCTTCAGGGGTCGCGCACCGTACACCGGATCAAAACCAATCTCGGCAAGCTTATCCATTACCGCATCGCTGACCTCAATACCAAGTTCGCGATCGCGTAAACGATTGCGCAGCATTTCCAGTTGGATCGTTGCGATACCCCGAATCTGCTCCCTCGCCAATGGATGAAACACCACTGTCTCATCGATACGATTAATGAACTCGGGACGGAAGTGTCCGCCGACAACCTCCATCACCGCCTCCTTCATTCTCTCGTAACCGCTATGCGGATCGGCCGCCTCATTGGTCAAGCGTTGAATAATGTCGGAGCCCAAGTTCGACGTCATCACGATGACCGTATTGCGAAAATCGACCGTGCGACCCTGACCATCTGTTAACCGGCCATCCTCCAACACCTGTAGCAACACATTGAATACATCCGGATGCGCCTTCTCTACTTCATCGAGCAATAACAGCGAATACGGTCTGCGCCTTACCGCCTCCGTCAGATAACCACCCTCTTCGTAACCGACATAACCCGGCGGTGCGCCAATCAAGCGTGCAACCGAGTGCTTCTCCATAAACTCCGACATATCGATGCGCACCATCGCATCGCGACTATCGAACAAAAACTCAGCCAGAGCCTTGCACAACTCCGTTTTTCCCACCCCGGTTGGTCCCAGAAACAAGAAGCTACCATTCGGCCTATTCGGATCGGACAAGCCCGCGCGCGAACGTCGCACTGCGTTCGCCACCGCCACTACCGCCTCGTCCTGACCAATCACGCGTTCGTGCAGCGACTCTTCCATGCGCAACAATTTCTCGCGCTCGCCCTCCAGCATTTTCGACACTGGAATACCGGTCCAACGCGACACAACCTCAGCCACCTCTTCTTCAGTGACATTGTTGCGCAACAATTTCATATCGAGCATCTCGACATGCGCGGCCATATCGAGCTGCTTTTCCAATTGCGGGATAATGCCGTACTGTAATTCAGACATGCGTGTTAAATCGGAGCTGCGGCGCGCCGCCTCCAATTCCAGCCGCGCCTGCTCTAAATCGCTTTTAATTTTTTGCGAACCTTGCAGCGCTGCTTTTTCGGCTTTCCAAATCTCTTCTAAGTCGGCAAATTCACGCTCGACTTTGACGATTTCATTGCCGAGCAACTCGACCTGTTTTTTGGCGCCCTCATCGGTATCTTTCTTCACGGCTTCGCGCTGAATTTTCAGCTGAATCAAACGCCGCTCAAGGCGATCCATGACCTCGGGCTTGGAGTCGATTTCCATGCGAATGCGCGACGCCGCTTCGTCGATTAAATCGATAGCCTTATCCGGCAATTGTCGATCGGTAATGTAACGTTGCGACAACTTGGCAGCAGCGATAATTGCGCTATCGGTGATATCGACACCGTGATGCACCTCATAACGCTCTTTTAAGCCGCGCAAAATGGCAATGGTGTCTTCTTCGCTCGGTTCGTTTACCAAGACCTTTTGAAAGCGGCGCTCGAGCGCCGCATCTTTCTCGATGAATTGCCGGTACTCGTTCAGCGTGGTCGCACCCACACAATGCAATTCGCCGCGCGCCAGCGCCGGCTTCAACATATTGCCGGCATCCATCGCGCCTTCGGCCTTGCCCGCACCGACCATGGTATGCAACTCATCGATAAACAGAATGACCTGCCCCTCCTGTTTCGATAGTTCATTTAATACCGATTTAAGCCGCTCCTCAAATTCGCCACGATATTTGGCACCGGCCAGCAGCGCGCCGAGATCGAGAGAAAGCAGACGTTTACCTTTTAAGCCCTCTGGCACTTCACCGTTGATGATGCGCTGAGCGAGCCCTTCGACGATGGCAGTTTTGCCGACGCCGGGCTCGCCGATCAGCACGGGATTATTTTTAGTGCGACGCTGTAATACTTGAATCGTACGGCGAATTTCGTCGTCGCGGCCGATCACGGGGTCGAGCTTGCCTTCTTCGGCACGCTTAGTGAGATCGATAGTGTATTTATCCAAAGCCTGTCGATTGCCCTCCGCCTCGGGATTGTCGACCGCTTCGCCGCCGCGAACTTTATCGATCGCCGCGCTTAACTTTTCTTTGCTGACGCCGACCTCCTGCAACAAAGCGGTGATCGAATTATTCACTTCGAACAGCGCCAGCAGCACCATCTCGCTGGAGATGTACGCATCCTTTTTCTGCTGCGCCAGCTTGTCGGCAACATTGAGCAGGCGCCCCAGCTCGTTCGACATGTGAATATCGCCCGGCGTGCCCTGTACTTTCGGCAAACGATCCAGCGCATTGGTCAGCGCGGTTTTCAGCCGCGGAATATTCGCACCCGCCTGTGCCAGCAACGGCCGCACCGAACCGCCCTGCTGCTCGAGCAACGTCGATAATAAATGCGCCGGTTCGAGAAAGTTATGATCGCGGCCCAGCGCCAGTGATTGAGCATCGGCCAACGCAGTTTGTAATTGATTCGTAAAACGATCGATTCGCATATTTTCCTCATTGAATAATGCGGCAGAACACATGGTGCTATGGCCACA
>DATIED010000403.1:0-5428 GCA_035455965.1 Spongiibacteraceae bacterium | reverse complement strand
ATCCAGTCGAAATGCGCGAGACTGTTTTCGGCGTACAGACGCACCTTGGCCTCGTCGGCATTGGGGCCGCCGGCCATCATCAAATATTTGAATAAATCTTCTGTCTCGTCGGTAAAGCCGGCGGTTTTCTGTTGCAGCGAGCCGCCGCTGCCGCCGACATACATATCGCCGCCCGACAGCGCCGAAGCGCCGCCGCTGCTCGAGGAAGCTTCGAGCAAAGTCACCTTGGCGCCGGCGCGCGCCGCTTCGATGGCGGCGCAACCGCCGGCCGCGCCGAAACCGACTACGATCACATCGGTATCGATATCCCACTGCGCGATGTCATTAAAAGCGGCGGGCTGACTCGGCGAATAATTTCTAGTCATAGCGGCAACAATCCTGGGCAAATGAGGACAAGTGGCAAGCTTTATAAGCTGCCGCCGACTATTTGAAAACTAAAAATTTAGTAATCCCGTTAGCAAACCCGTTCAGCGCCCGAGCACCGAGCAGTTGCCGGTCCATTAGCTATGCTCGAAAACGCATTGGCGTAAGTCTTCGCGCGCAACACAACCCCGTAACGCGCGGTGCAACGCCGTTGCAAACGCCGTTGCAAACGCCGACGCATAAATTATTGCACCGCGATCGCCGATGCGCTTATTGAACCTGCAGCGCGCGCTGGAAGGCGGGACGCGCCTGAATGCGATCCAGATAAGCGCCGATAGCGGGATAAGCGTCCAGCGAAAAGTTGGGTACCGGTACCATCCGCGCCAACGACAACGTGTAGCTCACCATAATATCCGCCGCGGTAAATTCGTTGCCCGCGATGTACTCGTGGGCGCTCAACTGGCCGCTGATATATTTGCACAGGGTTTCCAGTTCGCTGGCGACAAAACCGCCCATTTGCGGGCTGCTCACTTGCATCATCGTCGATAGCAGGTTGAACAGAATCGGCGTCATCAGCGTGGATTCGGCGGCGTGCATCCAGTGCAGATAATTGACCCATTCGGCGCTGCCGACGCTCGGTTGCAAACGGCCATTGCCATAGCGTTGCAACAGATACTCGATGACAGCGCCCGATTCGCTGACGGTAACGCCGTCATCCTGAATCACCGGCGCCTTGCCGAGCGGCGATACCGCCCATAGCGATGCCGGCGAGCGCATGGTCTGCGGATCGCGATCGTGGCGCACGAGCGTATAGGGAATGGCCAATTCCTCGGCGAGCCAGATGATGCGCTCCGAGCGCGAATTACCTAAGTGATGAATCGTTAACATCATTAATCCTCCGAGTTGATCGAGCGGCAGATACGAAGCACAGCATACGCGCTCGCAGCGATGCCGGATCATTAGTGGAATTGTTTTGCGGAAATGGAATATTCTGCACGACTCAATGCAGCCACCCAATGCAGGTAGACATAAAGCGGCTGCGCCGATCGAATACTCCCCAATAGTCGGCAACGAGCAGGCAACGCATCTAAAAGGCGTTTTGCGAGCGATTATTGGCCGGATAAACGTGGAGCGGGGCACTAATGCCTCCTGCACAGCACAAAAAAATTGAGCAGGGACTTGGAATGTTGCTAGATGTAAATGGCAGGCAGGCAGCGCGAAAAATTATCCGACATCAAGACAGCGGCTCAGCCATACGCTCGCTGGCGAGCATCTGCAAGCTATGCGCGATCGGCATCGCGCTGAGCGTATTGAGCGCCTGCGGCGGTCACAGCTCCGACGTGCCTCCAACCAAACCAAATATCTTATTCGTCATCATGGATGACGTCGGTATCGATCAGATGCCGAGCTTCGGTTACGGCGGCCTCGACTCGCAGGCAGGTCCTACCATCACCGACCGCGTGCCGCGTATGCCGAACATTGGCGCCATCGCCAGCGACGGCATCCGCTTTCGCAATACCTGGTCGATGCCGGCGTGCTCCACCAGCCGCGCGGTATTTTTCACCGGTCGCTATCCGTTGCGCACGCATGTACTCGGTGCGTTAGGACCCAACGATTTAGCGAATGCGCAGGTTTCTCCGTATGAAGTCACGGTGCCCAAACTGCTTAAACAGAAGGGTTACGAGAGCGCCTTGTTCGGCAAATTTCACATCGGCCTGCCGGGCACCAACCCCTATAAGGAAGCGATGCCGAGTGCGCTGGGCTGGGATTATTTCTATGGCTGGCTCGATAAAACCGGCGATCCATCCTCCATCGACACTTGGGCCGGCACCAGCGACAGCGATACAAAGGGCCCGTATTCCTGCGGTTTCGTTACCGGACTGGAGCAGGATCCGACCAACGGCGCCGACCACGGCGCGTGTTACGCGGTCGATGGCAGTTGTCAGGAAATGAATGTATCGAGCGACGGCGTGCCGCCGGGCCGTACCTGTCGCGATAGCGGCGGCCTGCTCGCGCCGCGCCAGAATTGCCAGTCGCCGACCCCGGCCAATATCGTGGCCGGCTTCAGTAAACTCAGCGCGCACTATGTGTCGCCGCTGTGGGTCGATAATGGCGACGGTCATCCCACGCAGTTAATGCAGCAAACTGATATTCGCGCGCGCACCTTTCGCGGTACCTCGGTAGTCGATGCGGCCGTCGACTGGATCAACGCGCGACCAAAAAATAAACCATGGATGGCGAGCGTCAGTTTTGCTTCGGCGCATACGCCGGCGATGCAGCCGCCGCAAGCCCTGCTGCCGACCGATCCACGCGCCACCAGCAAACTCAGTTGCACGACCTCCTCGACCAACCCGGTCGAGCAGCTCGCGCTGAGTCTCGAACAGCGCGAGTTGACCACCGAAATGGTCGAGGCGATCGACACCGAATTCGCGCGCCTGCTGGTCTCGACCGGCCTCGCCAGCCGCAAAGCCGACGGCACGCTGCAATACAACCCGAACAATAACGACACGATGATCGTTATCGTCGGCGACAACGGCACGCTCGGCCAGGCGGTAAAATTACCGTTCGATGTGACGCGCGCGAAAGGTACCGCCTATCAAACCGGCGTGTGGGTGCCGTTGATTGTTGCAGGGCCATTGGTCGTGCAACCGGATCGCGAAGTAGGGCATATGGTCAACATCGCCGACCTGTTTCAGTTATTCGGCGAAATAGCCGGCATCGATGTGCACGCCAGCGTGCCGCGCCAGGTCGATGCGATGAGCATGCTGCCGTATCTGAGCAATCCTCAGCAAGGCAGCATTCGCACCACCAATTTCACGCAGGTCGGCAACAACGTGCAGGCCAATAACGCCATCAATGCGCCGTGCACCATCAGCACCAGCTGCACGCAAATTCCGGTCTCGAAAACTGTCTGCGAAGATAACGCCGGCACGTGGTGGGGACCCGATGGCAACGCTGCAATTACTAAGGGCATGCCGGCCGGCGGTTATACGTATTGCTGCCAGGTGAATCAATTTGTCTACGACAAGGCGACCAACCCGAGCAATCCGAATTACGATCCGACTCTGCAGGTTTTCGATCTGCAGCCGCTCAGCGCCACGGCCGTTCGCAACGACACCTATAAAGTGGTCAGAAATTATTTCGTCGGCAATCCCAACGCGCGCGACGACGCGGCGCAGTCGATCGCGCCGACCTGCTCGACGGACAACAATAAAGACGAGTTTTACGCCGTCGACGAGGCCACGCCGTTACCGCGGATCGATAAATCCGGCAATGACTTATTCGCGCAGGGAACCCTGACCGCGGAGCAGCAAACCAACTACGAGCAACTCAGCACGGAACTGGATCGCGTCATGAACTCAGAACCGCCGTGCCCGCTCAATGCACCGAACAGCAGTTATTTATCTTCGCTCGACGCCAATCTCGATGGCGTGGTCGATAACAAAGACTTGCAGGATTTTAGTTATTTCGAGCAACTGAGCAATGGCGAAAGCAGTTGGTACGACATCAACCTGGACGGCAGGACTGATAGTGCCGACTACGACTTGATCGTGCCGTTTTTGAAAACGACGTGTACGCAAAAAACAATAACGATATAAGAGAAGAGGGCACCACAATGCGGCGCCCCCATCGGCCCATAAAAAAGAGCGCGAACTATTGCGTTAATTCGCGCGCACAGCGAATACCCTGCACCATCGATTTGGGCCAGGGGCCCGCAGTCGAGCCGCCTGTGGCAAAATTCCAGTATATTGCTGCGTTGCTCGGGTCGACCGTGTATTCGCTGGAGCTCCAGTAAGAACCGCCATTCACGATGCCCAACGCGGCGATAGTCGGCGTAGCCGCGAATAACTGGCTCTGGATATTGGTACTGTTACTCGCGCAGGCGCCGGATGAACCCAACTCGCAGATCGCCGGCAGATGCCAACCGGAATAACACGTGCCGCTCATGCATGGCGTGTTGCCGTCCGAGTCCACGCCATAGTTAATGCATAAACCGGCAGCATAATCCGTAAAAGGAAGCGGCGAGCTAGCGTTGTAAGGCGGTGTACTGAAACTTGCGGTGAGCGCACCGATGATGGCAGCGGTATTCGTCGCGCCATCGTTTGCCCCTTGCGGATCGCTATCGTACAAGCTTGTACCGATGTCGGTTCCTTCGGCGCCCCAGTTCGGCGTACCAACCGAGGGCGAGAGTTGACCGGGAACAGTATCGTTTAACGCGGCAGCCTTGCCGCCGATGCTGCCGGTGTTGGCGGTGGTATCGTCGATCGAATAAATAAATCCCTGCTGATAAACACAGCCGTAACTCAGCACCACCACATCGACGTTGACAGTCGAGGCATTGTCGGCCGATACCGCGATGGTGCCGGGAGTCGCTGCACTGCCGGTGGTGCAATCGCCGCTGGTGAGCGCACCCGGGGTAATCGTAATCGTGCAGGAATCCGCCACTTGCAATACACCGCTACAAGTGGATGCAGAGATGCTGGTGTCCGACGGCAATCCCGACGGCGTCACCACCACATTCGTTGCATCGAGCGCCGAACTATTGGTGATGGTTATCTGCCTGGGGCTTCCCGTTAATTGAGAGTTTTGCATGGTTATGCAACTGCTTACCGGGATGCAATTCACCGCCAGCGCCAAACCCGTCACACTGCTGGTTAAAGTGGCCTGCGCAAACGTCACCGCTACGGTGTGATTGGCGGTGACATTGCTCAGGGTATAGACACTGCCGCCGCTTTGCACCGGCGAGCCATCCACCAACCATTGATCGATCTGGTAACCGACCGCAGGTGTTGCAACAAAACCCTGCGTGCCACCGGTGTTCACAACGACAATAGTGCTCGGCGAAATGCTGCCATTGCTGTCGCTGCTCGGCGTCACGGTATACGTAACGATATTCGTACAGGTTAAGGCGACATTCGCGATGGGCGACGTCGCGATACCGGTGTCCTGCGTTAGCGAGCAAATTTGCCCGCTCGGCTGCTGCAATACAGTGACGGCGTAACCGGCGCCATATGCCACTGGCGAGACAAACTCAAAGGTGGGGGAGTTGGCGGCAACTGCTAAA
>DATIED010000402.1:0-5301 GCA_035455965.1 Spongiibacteraceae bacterium | reverse complement strand
CGGCGCCTGCCTGAGTTTTTCAAAGACCCGACTAATGCCGCGCGTGAATCTACTAGCGAAATTTCAGCGTAGAGTGGCGCACCCTTGTCGGTGCGCCGCTGAGCTTAGGGCATGAGGGTCCTTGAAAAATTCAGGCAGGTGCCGCGCAGGATGTATCATTCGACACACTGTGCGGTTTTGCGCGAAGGCCCGTCGGTGGATCGAATGATCCGCCCTACGGTACGACCAACCGCCGCTACAGGTTTATAGCGCGTATGGCATCGAGCGCGGCGCGCTCAATTTTGAGATTGGCGAAATCGAAGAGCGACGTATCGGCCAATTGTGATGGTCCGACATTTTTAATTGCAGAAAAAATTGACTCGACGCGACCGGGAAAACGCTTCTCCCAATCGCGCAGCATCTCCTTGATATTCTGGCGTTGCAGATTCTCCTGCGAACCGCATAAATTGCACGGAATGATCGGAAATTCTTTGTGCTCGGCATAGCTGATTAAATCGCTTTCCTCGCAGTAGGCCAGCGGTCTGATGATGATATTTTGCTTATCGTCGCTCAACAGTTTCGGCGGCATCGCCTTCAACGCACCGCCAAAAAACATATTCAGAAACAGCGTTTCCATAATATCGTCGCGATGGTGACCGAGCGCAATTTTGCTGGCGCCGATCTCCTGCGCAAAACCGTACAACGTACCGCGGCGCAGGCGCGAGCACAGCCCGCAAGTGGTCTTACCCTCGGGGATCACCGACTTGACGATGCTGTATGTATCTTTTTCCAGAATGTAGTATTCGATGCCTAAAGTATCGAGGTAGGCTGGCAATACATGCTCGGGAAAGCCCGGCTGCTTTTGATCGAGATTAACTGCGACCAGATCGAAATCGATCGGCGCACTGCGCTGCAGGCCCATCAACACATCGAGCATCGCGTAGCTGTCCTTGCCGCCCGACAGGCACACCATCACCTTATCGCCGGCCTCGATCATGTTGTAATCGGCGATCGCCTCACCCACCAAACGCCGCAGACGCTTCTGCAGCTTGTTGAATTCGGTCTTTTCTTTTTTCGACAAATCGGACATGGCGATCGCGCAGCTACACGGAAAAACGGCTGGCATTTTACTCGCTGCATAGCCTTTGCGGGTAGTATTTCCGGCGCCACCTGACTAAAATTGGCCTCCACCCCGAGGCACAAGCGCAGCGCTTGCAGGCGGCTAGACCCCGGCCCAGGTGGCAGCCCGACGCGCGACCCGCGCCCGGTGGCAACCTGCTCTCAACCCGAAGCCTACTCTTAACCGAAGATCAACATAGGAATTCGCCATGAAACAACCCGTTCGCATCACGGTGACCGGCGCCGCCGGCCAAATCTGTTACGCCCTGCTGTTCAGAATCGCCTCGGGCGCCATGCTCGGCAACGATCAACCGGTCATCCTGCAACTGCTCGATATCGCGCCTGCCCTGCCGGCGCTGAACGGCGTAAAAATGGAGTTGGACGATTGCGCATTCCCGCTGCTGGCCGGCGTAGTTTGCACCGATGATCCGAACGTAGCGTTTAAAGATGCGGATTACGCCCTGCTGGTCGGCGCCCGCCCGCGCGGTCCCGGCATGGAGCGCAAGGATTTGCTGGAAGCGAACGCGGCAATTTTCTCGGTGCAGGGCAAGGCGATCGACGCGGTCGCCAGCCGCAACATCAAAGTGCTGGTAGTCGGCAACCCGGCCAACACCAACGCGCTGATCGCGCAGCGCAATGCGCCCGGCATCGATCCGCGCAACTTCACCGCCATGACCCGCCTCGATCACAATCGCGCGGTCACGCAACTGGCGCAAAAAACCGGCACCACTGTCGACGACGTTACTCAGATGACGATTTGGGGCAACCACTCCTCCACACAATACCCGGATTTGTTCCAGGCTAAAGTGAAGGGCAAAGCAGCGCTCGAGCTGGTCGATCAAACCTGGTACAAAGAAACTTTTATCCCAACCGTGCAGCAACGCGGCGCAGCAGTTATCGCCGCGCGCGGTTCGTCCTCCGCAGCATCGGCAGCCAATGCCGCGATCGATCACATGCGCACCTGGGCGCTCGGCACCAACGGCGATAACTGGGTCAGCATGGGCGTGTACAGCGACGGCAGTTACGGTATCGCCAAAGGCTTGATCTATTCGTTCCCGGTACGCTGTAAAAATGGCGATTGGGAGATCGTCCAAGGTCTGACCATCGACGCTTTCAGCCAACAAAAAATGACAGCCACCGAAAAAGAATTGAGCGAAGAACGCGACGCGGTAAAACATTTACTGCCGTAATTTGCACAATAGTTTTTTGGTATCGAAACGGGAGCAACATAGTTGTTCCCGTTTTTGTTTTAGCGTTTTATTCCCTTATTGCTCCCCTTGACCCGAGTTTTTTAATTCGGAGCTGGACATGTCGACCATTACTCTTTTCAGAACTTCTCTGGAATAACAGCTTTAGTTCCGCCCTCCAGTTGGATTCTTTCACACTGGCAGGACTCTTCTGTCACAGCGAAATAAACTAGCGGGCGTCCAATGTTCTGAAAAGAGCAATCGCTCGACACGCCGTCACGCACAATGCCAACGAATATGATTTAGTGGGGATAGCGGGTAAAAACAGAAAAGTCATTTGCTGGGTACGTCTTTGGTTGAATCGAGTTTGGAGAAGCATCATTCATCGATTTGCCGAGTTCCGTTTACTATTGCGCGATAGGTTTTAGTAACATTACCTCCACCGCCCTGAAAATACCCACTTACCGCCCTATCACGATCGAGTTAAATTCACCGGCAGTAGGAAAACACCCCCTATTTCTCACTTTCATTTCTGCTAGCCCCACTCCTGCACATTCGTTGTCGCCGATCGTGACAGCGCGTCGATCAATTGCTCTTTTCAGAACACTGGAAGCCCGCTCGTTCAATGTACTGCAACAACAGAGTCCGACCAACGTGAAAAAATCCAACGTGAAAGCGGCGGTGCAGCTGTTACTCCAAAGAAGTTCTGAAAAGAGTAATGGTCGACGTGCCCACCACAAATCGATTAACCAACCGACTTCATCGTCCCGCCATCCACCACTAAAGTCGTACCGGTGATATAGCTGGCGGCGCCAGACAATAAAAACGCACCGGCGCGACCAAACTCCGCCACCTCGCCGAAGCGGCCCAGCGGAATCGGAGCCTGCATGGCCTGTAACTGCTGCTCAAGTGATCTGTTACTCGCCGCAGCACCATGCTCCGCCAACGCGCGAATCCGATCGGTATAAATAATTCCCGGCATCAGGCAATTGATTCGAATATTTTCACGCGCCAGAGTCGCCGCCAACCCCTTCACCAAATTAGTCGCACCGGCGCGCATCACCGCGGACAACAACAATACGTTATCCGGCTCGCGCACCACCGACGAAGTGAGCATTAAAATCGAGCCGCCACCGCGTCGCCGCAGTGCCGGCAACGCTGCGCGAATCAACCGCACCGCACTCATCAGCGTCAATTGAAAAGCCTGCTCCCAGGCAGCGTCGTCGAGCGCATCGAAGCCGCCCGGCGGCGGACCGCCGGCATTGACCACCAGGCCATCGATGGCGCCATATTTCTGCTCTACAACGGCGCTCCACTCCGCGATCGCTGCCGCATCGGTCATATCGCAGGCATGTGCCGAAACGCGCGCGCCATAGCGCTGCTGCAAATCCTGCGCGGCCCGCTGTACCCCCTCAATGGCGCGGCTGGCCAGCGCCACCTGCGCACCCTCCTCGGCCAAAACCTCGGCGATGCCGAAACCCAAACCGCGACTGCCGCCCGCCACCATGAATATTTTGTCGCGCAAACCCAATTGCATAATGAAATCCCTCCAGAGCAAAATTGCCGAGCGACAGTCGATATTTTGCCCGGCATTGCCGAGCATGGGGCCAGTAACATACCATGGCGCAACAATAGCTAATTAGAGAAGTTATGGCACCGCTCAAGGCATTTTTTCGCCGCTTTCTTGCCAAGTCGGTCACCTCGCAACAAGCTGCGGCGGATCGCTATTCGCAACTAGAAACGCTGCAGCGTCGCCACAGCTTCATCGAAGTGAAATTCCCGCGCATCGAACGCTCCTTTCAAAGCATGATTCTCGAACTGCACGCCGAAGACGGCTACATGCTGATCGACGAACTCTATCCCGCCGAGGGTCGCCAGTTTCTGCTCGAGGGCGACGCCGCCGAGATCGGCGGCAAGGGTGTCGGTATCGTCGTATCGTTTTATTCGCGCTTACTGGCGCGCGAGGTCGCCGATGGCACGCCGGTATATCGCATGGAACTGCCCGAGGAAATCGGCGCGAGCTATCGACGCACCTCCTACCGCGTCTATGTCGAGCGCGAAGCCGGCCTGACCATCGATATTCGCCGCCCCGATGGCGGATCGTTCGACGCACATATTATTAATTTATCGACCGACGGCGTAAAAATCAGCCTGCGCGGCGATGTCAGCAAACTGGTCAAAACCAATGACATATTGGAAAACTGCTTGATCCGCTTGCCGAACGGTATCGATATCGATTGCGCGATCGACGTGCGCAACGCCTATGTCATGCGCATGCCGTCGCTGAATACGATGATCGGCGGCAAGCTCACGGTCGACATGCCATCGCATCGCACCAAGCTCGATCAATATCTCGCCGCCGTGCAGCGCAAGCAGCGCCGCCGCGAGGCCAGGATGGCTTAACCTATCCCCCTGCGCAATCCAACCCCTCTGTCACTGCGTGACATCTCCCCTATTACATAGGGGCTGCTCTGACTCGCCTCCCCTGCGTAGTAGGGGAGGTGCTGAGCGCAGCGAAGCGGAGGGGTCCGGTCGCAGCACAATGCTAAATCTGCGCGAGGTTCCCTACCCCTCTGTCACTGCGTGACATCTCCCCTATTGCATAGGGGCGACAAGTTCGTGCTCTGACTCGCCTCCCCTGCGCGCTCTTTGCTCAAAAGAACGGGAGGTGCTGAGCGCAGCGAAGCGGAGGGGGCAGTTTTATAAAGCGTACAAGACTTGTAGCGGCGGCGTGTCGACGACCTTGCGGCAGCTTAGGTAACCGGCGGCACCGATCAATACCGCGCCGAGCAGCGGTCCGACCAGCCAGACCCAGGCGTGCGACACGAAAGCCATGTCCAGCAGGCGCGTTTGAAATAACCACACCGAACACTCCGCAGCGACTGCCGCCAATGCGCCAGCCAAAGCGCCCAATAGGGCGAACTCGATGACCAGACTACCGATAATCAAACGGCGTTGGGCGCCGAGCGCGCGCAGAATTGCATTCTCCTGCATGCGGACATCGAGTGTGGACAAT
>DATIED010000401.1:0-2569 GCA_035455965.1 Spongiibacteraceae bacterium | reverse complement strand
GCTGCTACTGCCAATGCATATAGCGCTTAATGTATTCGAAGTCGTATGGTTTTCAATTCACGGCAGGGCTGGGGTTATTTTGCGAGCAAAAATGGATGCCATTAAGGGTTTGCCCCGCGTCTGGCGGCAGCGCCGCCAGGTGCAGCGGTTTCGAGTGACGTCCAGTTTCGCAATTCTTAAATTAATGAGCCTTTGGCCACTACCGGGTTGTCGATAGTGTTGCCGAGCGCATCGGGTTCACAAAATGAAGCGATAGCTCTACCGTTGGTCGGCAGACTACGGATCAGCATCGTCTGTTATTCGAGTCACGAAGAGCAGCTGAAAAAAACCTTATCCACTCTGCTGGATGCATGCGGGAAGCCGCTGCAAAGTGGACGCTTGACCGGCATCGATATTTTGCTTGTGGATAATGGACCAGCCGCTACCGAAGGCGAGAAAATTGCCACCTTGATTAAGTATGCCGCCGCGCTGGCGCCGGGTGCGGTGCATATCCAGAGTGTGGGCAGCGGTCGGAATATCGGTTTTGGCGCCGGTCACAATCTCACGTTTGACGCTGTGGCCTGCGAATTTCATCTCGTCCTGAATCCCGACGTCGAACTCGCCGCAGAATCCTTATCTGCGGCAATTGGGTTTATGGACGCTCACACCGACTGTGGCATTATTTCTCCAGCCATCGTCGGTCAAAATGGCGAGTTGCAGTATTTATGCAAGCGCTACCCCAATGTTTTGGACTTGTTCTTGCGAGGTTTTGCGCCGGCTTGGTTGTGCGCGATTTTCAAGCAGCGACTGGCTGATTACGAGATGCGGGATGTTATAGCCGATGGCACGGTCTGGCAGCCGCCGATTGTCAGCGGCTGCTTTATGCTGCTGCGCTCGTCGGTGATCGCCGAACTGCAAGGATTCGACCCAAAATATTTTTTGTATTTTGAGGACTTCGATTTCAGTCTCCGCGCGGCCGCGTTCACGCGGCTTGCCTATGTGCCCAGCGTAAGGGTGATTCACTATGGGGGGCACGCGGCGCGCAAGGGATGGCGGCACATTTTATTGTTTGCGCGCTCTGCCATAATTTTCTTTAACAGCCACGGTTGGAAGTGGCGGTAACGAACGCTAGCCGGGAAATAGCGATTACACCGCTAACGCCAACATCTTTTCTAGAAAAATATTCCGTGAAAATAGCCGTGCGCGCGCTTCGCAGGCTCCGCGCATGGCGAGTGCAGTTGCCGGATTCAGCCGGCAAATCGCCGCGATTAACTCCTCTGTCGTAGGGTCGGGAGGGAGTAATAAACCGGTCTGCTCGTGCACGATCGTTTCCAGTAATCCGCCGTCCGCGACACCGATTACCGGTTTGCCGGCCGCCATCGCTTCGACCGGCGAGATACCGAAATCCTCGGCCTTAGGTATGTAGATTGCCGCGCGTGCATTGCCGATCCAGTCGAGTAGTTGAGCGTCCGATTGCCAGCCGGTAAAGTGGATGTTGTCGGCATCTGCGGCCAGCTGCTGCAGGCTCGCCAGCTCAGGGCCGCCGGATAAAATAACCAGGCGTTGCGCCGGTAGCTTTAGAAATGCCTCGACGATAGCGCGAATACGTTTATAGGGCATTAGCCGGGCGGTCGAAACAAAATAATCGCCCTGCGATAACCAGCGATATTTTTCGACATCCACGGGTGGATAAATAACCTGGGAATCGAGGTTTAAATATTTTTTGATGCGCTGCCGAATGTTTTCCGAGTTGGCGATAACAACGTCCATCTGCGCTACGGCTTGTTCGTAGACGCTGCGGTAACAGGCGGTAAGATGATCGAATGGCCCGCGCAACACTGGGGCCTGGCGACTGCGGTATTCCGCGCTCCAATCGTAGGCAAAGCGGGGCGGCGTGTTGCAGTAATAAATTTTTTTCCCATTGGCTTGCCGGCTGGCTGCCAGCGGTGCGTAGTTTCCCAGATAATAAGTGTTCTTTGCGTCGCTTAAAAATTGCGTGCGATATTTAAAGCAATAAGCGGCTTCGAGAATCCGCCCGAGCGGTCTGGTGATGGCGCTGCCAAGCGCTTTTATTTCGTCCGGGCGGCTGCCCGTTAGAGCCGCCGCCTCCGCATAGGCGCGCGCCACGAATAACGAGGCGCCGGGCAAGCCGCGACAGAGGTCGAGCGCCATGCGCTCCGAGCCGCCCGCGACCTGCAGATAATCGTATAGCACCGCGAAGCGAGTTTTTTTACCGCTGTTCATCATCGGCTGCGTAAAGCTGCTGTGGCGCTAACATCGGGTTTGCTTTGCGGTGTGTGTCGAGGGGTATCGTACAGCGATCGTCGGCAGCGCTCATACTCGTTGTTCATTGATGGCAGCATTGAGCAGATGTTCGACCGGCGTTATCGCCAAGCGTTTATAAAGCTCCGCATAGGCGCAGCCCAGCTGATCGGCCGAGAACAGGCTTTCGTAGCGCGCGCGCGCTCTCTCGCCCATGGTTTGGGCGGCGGTCGGATTGTCGGTTAAAAAATCCATCGCGGCGCGCAATTCGGCAGACGATTCGGGCGGCACGGTGATACCTGTTTGAGAGTTGATATTAATGTAATTG
>DATIED010000400.1:0-6769 GCA_035455965.1 Spongiibacteraceae bacterium | reverse complement strand
ATATCGCGTTCGCCGCGACGGTCGCCAATAACATTGTTGCAAGCGCGGCGCCGGCCGGTCAGATCGCCGGCATCGTCAATTCCAGTCGCAGCGTCGCCGTTACGTTCGCCACCGACGATGGTCATCCAGCCAGCGGGCTGGTGGTGACATCGGACCTGGCCGCGCTGCCCGCCGGCTGGAGTAGTAACGGTGGAGCGACTTTCGGCTGCGCCAGCGTGGTCGCCGGCAATGCCTGCCAGTTGAGTCTGGCCTATGCACCCAGCGCCATCGGCGGCGGCACGCTCGCGCTCGATTACAGCTATCTCGATAATTCCGGCGTCGCCAAGACCGGCACTTTGAATATCCCGTACACGGCCACCACCGACAACAATATCGTCGCGATACCGTTGACGGCGACGCAGCTGGATGTGCGCGTCGGCGAGGCCGCGGTGGTGATGTTGAGATTCGCGACCGA
Source organism: Spongiibacteraceae bacterium (assembly GCA_035455965.1). Taxonomy (GTDB): domain Bacteria; phylum Pseudomonadota; class Gammaproteobacteria; order Pseudomonadales; family CAMLJR01; genus CAMLJR01. Next base: position 6,315 of record DATIED010000400.1, on the reverse strand, counting down.
CGACGGCAATGCGGTGCATGCATTTACGATCACCTCCGCGCTGCCCAGCGGCTGGAGCGTCCCCACCGGCCTCACCTGCGGCGGCGTCATAACGGCCGGCTGCAACACGTCGTTCACCTATGCGCCGACCAATGCGGTCAGCGGCACATTCACAGTTACCTACAGTTATGCGGACAACTCCGGGGTGGCGAAGACCGGCTCGTTCGATATCGGTTACCGCGCCAAAACGGTTTATGCCTACGTGGCGTCGTTCTTCGGCGGCCTCGGCTACTGCCCGCTTGGTGTCGATGGCAGCCTTGGTAGCTGTATTGCTACAGCGAATACGGTCAGCGGACCGAGCGGCATCGTATTTCATGGCGACAAAGCTTATGTATCGGACAACGCGGCCGTGTATGTCTGCAATATCGACAGCGATGGCAGCATTGCCTCCTGCGCCGCCACCGGTTCGGCGTTTCAGATCCCATTCATGCTCGCCAGTACGGCGACGCATCTTTATGCCGTGAACTCGACCATAACGCGCTGCGACTTTACCCCCAATGGCAGTTTGACGAATTGCATACAGCTGCCGCCCACTGGTCTGGCCTTTCCTGCCGGCATGGCCATTGCGAACGGCACGGCCTATGTCAGCGACGGATTCTCCGGTACGGTAGCGACATGCGCTGTCGATGCTATGACGGGTGACCTTTCCAATTGTGCCACCGCCGCCAACGGTTTCAATTCGCCTCTCGGAATCACGCTGGCGGGCGGTTATGCGTACATCGTGGATCAAGGCGCCAACACCGTCAGCGCCTGCCCGATCAACAGCGATGGCAGTCTTGGCATCTGTTCCAGCCAGTCCATCGGCAATTCCCCCATGGCAATCGCTTTTCTCGGCAATCATGCCTACGTGACGTCGGCTAACGACAATACCGTCGTTGCCTGCGATGTGGACTTGGCGACTGGCGTATTGTCCAGTTGCAGCAACAACAGCGATGCCTCGTTTAACCTACCGGTACAGATCGATATTCATTGAGACCCTCACCGTTTGATTTTGCAACTGCGTTGGTGGGGTTGCAGAGTAAAGCGGCTAGCAGCATGGGTGTGCTGCTGCGTGCTTAATTAAATTTCTGTTGGCGCAAAAGCAAACAGATTCATTTTCTATTTTATTCAGAATTTGGCTGATGGTGCTTATCGTCTGCGGCGAGCAAAGTCAGTTTCGCCTGACGGCGGGGCGTCACTTTTTTTGTCGCAAAAAAAGTAACCAAAAAAGGCGACTCTCGCCGAGGGCGTCCCCTTAGCAGCGGGTCATCGCAAGCGATGACTACACGATTTTTCGCAAGTGGCACTTGCTTCAAAATCGTCCGCCACGTTGGGGGCAGACCAAGCAGCAGCGCAGCGATGCTGCGCTGTCTTTATCGCGCCTATCGAAAGCGGTTTTTTTGATGTTGATCTTCAATGCAGTCGCACCGCGACTGCGGTCTGCCTCTGTTGTGGCGGTCGATTTAAAACTAGGGTCAGAGTAAAATTTCCGGTTAGAGTGTATTGCTAAGTAACCGTTATCAAAGTTTCAAGGAGCGATGCCAAGACGATTACGTTTGGGGAAACTCTACTCTGACCCTAGTTATTTGGTATTGGTTGTTGGAGGCTAATTGCTGGTAATTAATTGTTGCTAAGGCCGGCGCTTGCGCCGGCCTTTTTGTTTTGGAGATCGAGCAAAAAAATCGCTTATAAAAATATATCCGCCAGAATCGGCAGCAATTCGGGTTGTTGCAAATTCAATATCATCGTGCCCAATTCATGTTTGGCGGCGGCTTGTTTCCAAACTTGCGCGCGCTCGCGAATGCGTGCTTCCGGGCCGATCAGCGCCACTTCATCGACCAGTGCATCGGGCACCGCCGCGATGGCTGCGTTTTTATCGCCGGCTAAATACAAATCCTGCACGCGGTGCGCCGCTTCTTCGTAACCGCAGGCGATGGCATAGGTGTTGTAAAAATTTTTGCCCTTGGCACCCATGCCGCCGATATACAGCGCGAGAAATTGTTTGGCGAATTGCCGGCCGCTGTCGATATCGTCGGTGAGAATTACCGCCACGGTTGGCGCCACATCGAAGTTTTGCAGCGAGCGACCGGATTTGGCGAAACCCGCGGCTAAATGCTGTCCTAATATGTGCGGCTTTTCCGGGCACATCCAGATCGGGAACACGCCGTCGGCCACTTCGGCGGCGCAGCTTAAACCGGCCGGTGTGATCGATGCGGTGTAGATAGGAATATTCGGATCGCCATCGAGAATCGATTTCAGCGGTTTGCCCAAACCGGTGGCGCCGGCGCCGTGGTAGGGCAATTGATACATTTCGCCGTCGAATTCCACCGGCGCTTCGCGCGCCATGATGCGCCGCATGATTTGAATATATTCGCGGGTGCGCGTGATCGGTTTGCCGTATGGCACGCCGTGCCAGCCCTCGACCACTTGCGGACCGGAGGCGCCGAGCCCGACCAGAAAGCGGCCGTTCGATAATTGCGTCAGCGTCATCGCCGTCATCGCCGCCATAGCCGGTGTGCGCGCAGGCATTTGCATGATGCAGGTGCCGACTTTAATTTTATCGGTGTGCGCCAGAATCCAGGTAGCGGTGGTTACCGCATCGGAGCCGTAAGCCTCCGCGGTCCAAACCGATTCGTAGCCGAGTTGCTCGGCCTGTTTGACCAGATCCAGCGGCAGCGCCAGCCGCTTGCCCGAATAACCCAACATTAAGCCCAATTTCATGGTCGTATTCCTCTGTGATGTCCGGGTGCGATTCAGTTAGCCACAATGTTGGCGGTGAATGGCGGGCGTTGAACAGTGGGCGTCTTAAATCACCGAGTCTATGATTTAGGTAAGCCGCCAAGGATAGATCAATCGCTCACTCACACCAAGGATTCTGAGCCCCGATCAATGAGCCCGATATCACTTTGCACAACGCAGTTATGTGTATCCACCTATACACTTCGATGATTCGAAGTTGCGAGCTGAACAACGGCGTCGATAGCCGGTCGGACTGCAGAGGCGCACAATGTTACCAGCGCTAACACATCCCTCTCCCGACCTTCAGCGGTGAATGCAGATGAGTGAACCTACCCGAGCCGGCCATCCGTTGTATCAACTGTTGCCAGTGGAGGTTAAGGGTTTCGCCGCACTCGCCGAGCTGGCGTTGGATCTGCGCTGGTCGTGGAGTTATGCGGCCGACGATATCTGGCGACAGCTCGATCCCGCACTGTGGGAAGCGACGCATAATCCGTGGGTTGTGCTGCAAACCGTCGCACGCGATCGGATCGAGCGCGTATCCGCCGATCCGGTGTTTTGCAAACGCGTCGCTGAATTGGTTCGCGCCAAGCGCGAGAGTGCGGCGGCGCCGGCGTGGTTCCAGCAAACTTATCCGCAAGCGCCGCTCAGCGGTGTCGCGTATTTCAGCATGGCGTTTATGTTGAGCGAGGCGCTGCCGATTTATTCGGGCGGCCTCGGCAATGTCGCCGGCGATCAGCTCAAGGCGGCGAGCGATCTCGGCGTGCCGGTGATCGCCGTTGGCCTGCTGTATCAACAGGGCTATTTTCGCCAGTTGATCGATAGCGATGGCACGCAGCAGGCGGTATTTCCGTATAACGATCCGGGTCAATTGCCGATCGCGCCGCTGCGTTATCCGAACGGCGAATGGCTGCGCTTGCGCCTCGATCTGCCCGGTCATCCGATCTGGCTCCGCGCCTGGGAAGTGCAGGTCGGCAGAGCGAAGTTGTATTTGCTGGATAGCAACGATGCGGCGAATTATCCGCCGTATCGCGGCATCACCAGCGAGCTGTACGGCGGCGCGCCGGATTTGCGCTTGATGCAGGAACTGGTGCTCGGCATCGGCGGCTGGCGGCTGCTCGCCGCGCTCGGCATCGAGCCGGAAGTCTGCCATCTCAATGAAGGCCATGCAGCGCTGGCGGTATTGGAGCGGGCGCGCGCGTTTATGTTGTCCAGCGGGCAGCCTTTCGATGTGGCGTTGGCGGTTACGCGCGCGGGTAATTTATTTACCACGCACACAGCTGTCAGCGCCGGCTTCGATCGTTTCGCACCGGCGCTTGTAGAACAGTTTCTCGGCGATTACGCAACTGCGGAGCTGGGTATCTCGCTGCGCGATTTACTCGCGCTCGGCCGGCAGAATCCCGACGACGCGCATGAAAATTTCAATATGGCATATCTGGCGATTCGCGGCAGCGGTGCGGTGAACGGTGTCAGCGCGCTGCACGGTAAAGTCAGCCGACATTTGTTCGCGCCGCTATTTCCACGCTGGCCGGTCGATGAAGTACCGGTCGGTCATGTGACCAACGGCGTGCATGTGCCGAGCTGGCATTCCGCCGCCGCCGACGAACTGTGGGCCGATACCTGCGGCAAGAGCCGCTGGCTCGGTTCGACCGAGACGTTGGAGAAAAATATTCGCGAAGTCTCCGATACGCGCCTGTGGGATTTTCGCAATGCGGCACGGCGCGAGTTGGTGGAGTACGTGCGCGAGCGTCTGTCGCGCCAATTGGCGGCGGCGGGCTCATCGACTGCTGCAGTCGAAGCGGCGCAACAATTATTCGATCCGAATGTGTTGACCCTGAGTTTTGCGCGCCGCTTCGCAACCTATAAGCGGCCCAATTTATTGTTGCACGATCCGCAACGCTTGTTGCGGTTGTTGCTGAATGCACAGCGGCCGGTGCAATTGATTCTGGCCGGCAAGGCGCATCCGGCCGATCTGCCCGGCCAGGCTTTGATTAAGCAGTGGATACAGTTTATTCGCGGCTCGGAAGCGCGCCATCGCGTTATTTTTCTCAGCGATTACGACATGTTATTGACCGAGCATCTGGTACAAGGGGCGGATGTCTGGCTCAACACGCCGCGCCGGCCGTGGGAGGCGAGCGGCACCAGCGGTATGAAGGTGTTGGTGAACGGCGGCCTCAATCTGTCGGAATTGGACGGCTGGTGGGTGGAGGCATATACGCCTGCAGTCGGTTGGGCATTGGGCGACGGCAATGAGCATGGCGACGATCCGGCCTGGGACGCGCACGAAGCGAACGCGTTATACGAACTGCTCGAACGCGAAGTGGTGCCGGAGTTTTACACGCGCGATGCGCGCGCTATTCCAGTCGCCTGGGTGGCCCGCATACGCGCCAGCATGGCGCAGTTGACGCCGCAGTTTTCTACCAGTCGCGTGGTGCGCGAATACACCGAACAGCACTACCTGCGCGCAGCGGCCATGTATCGGCAGCGCGCCGCCGCGCAAGGCAAGCTCGGTGCCGAACTGGTCGATTGGCAGCGCAGACTCGAACAGCAATGGCGGGGCTTGCGTTTCGGCCGCTTGAATATCGAGGCGCAGAGCGCGCAATATATTTTCGCGGTAGAAGTATTTCTCGCCGGGCTGGCACCGGAGCTGGTGCGCGTCGAGTTGTACGCCAATGCAGTCGACGGCGGCCAGGCGCTGCAATTGCCGATGAGCTGTACACGGCAGAGCGATAGTGCGGGCATGTATTTGTTTAGCGCGTCGGTAGCGGCCGGTCGTCTGGTGACGGATTACAGCGTGCGGTTACTGCCGCAGCACGACGGTATAGCTATTCCATTAGAGGCCGGCCATATTCTGTGGCAGAGCTAAAATTGAAGGGAGGTCGAAATGGCAGCGGATACGAATCTATCGTCTTCAACACAATTAGCTTCAGAGCGGTTGTCTTCAGAAGCCGTATCGCCAAAACACTTATCGTCAGAACACTTATCGCCAGAACAATTGTCCCCTGAACAACTGTCTCCTGAACAATTGCGCCTGCTGGACGCGTACTGGCGCGCGGCGAATTATTTGTCGGTGGGCCAAATTTATCTGTACGACAATCCGCTGTTGAAGCGGCCGCTGGTGCTCGCGGATGTAAAGCATATGTTGCTCGGCCACTGGGGCACGACGCCCGGCCAGAATTTTATTTACGCGCATTTGAATCGCGTCATCAAACGCTACGATCTGGATATGATTTATATCTCCGGCCCCGGTCACGGCGGACCGGCGGTGGTTGCCAATACCTATCTAGAAGGCAGTTACAGCGAAATTTATCCGGACATCAGTTGCGATGAGGAGGGACTGCAAAAATTATTTCTACAGTTTTCGTTTCCCGGCGGCATTCCGAGTCACGCGTCGCCGGAGTGTCCCGGTTCGATTCACGAGGGCGGCGAGCTGGGTTATTCGCTCAGCCATGCGTTCGGCGCGGTGTTCGACAATCCAGAATTAATTGTTGCCTGTGTGGTCGGCGATGGCGAAGCGGAAACGGGACCGCTGGCCACCGCGTGGCACTCCAATAAATTTCT
>DATIED010000399.1:0-2174 GCA_035455965.1 Spongiibacteraceae bacterium | reverse complement strand
ACTTTCCCTTAACGCCGAAAATAAATAGGCCGGTGTACGTCGACAGGGCGGATTTTTGTCGATGCGGTGAAGGTCTTTACCTAAGTTAACAATTTATGAAGGTTTCGTAACTTGAGGAACCGTAATTCATAACCTAGCCTTGAAACGTCCAGAATAACAAGGATCGGCCGCTCGTCAGCCGTTTTATCCGTATCTTAAGCTCGCCGGTTTATAAGTGCGGGCACGCCTGTCTGGCAGTGGATGTTGTAGAAAGGGGTTACATGAAACTGTACCGAGATGCGCCCATCGCGGTGAAGTTGGGAATTGCTTTTGCAGCATTAATGGCGCTGTTAATCGCCGTTATTATTTATACCACCGCTGAAATCGACCGCATCGCCGAAGCCAGCCGCAGAGTCGCGGCCGATAATCTACGCGCTTCGAACCTGGTATATCGCGCGCAAAGCGCCGCGCAGGCCGGTGCCGCCGAACTTTACACTTTATTTTTACGCACCGATCAAAATAGCCGAATACCTGTTTACGCAGCGATCGATCGCGATAATAAATTGCGAGATTTCACCCTCGCCGAGCTGCAGCGAGTCACCGAAAGCGCCGACGAGCAAAAAGCTCTGCAAAGCGCGGTGGCGGCGCGCGATATATTTGCCGTGGCATTTAGCGAAACCATCGACGCAATCGAGGGCGACACCGATAGCGCGCGTCGCATCATGCTCAGCAGGGCGTTACCGGCGCTGAACGCCATGTTGGCGGCGCTCGATCAGCTGGTCGATTTGCAGACGCAAGTGGCCGATTTAAAGATTAAAGATTTGGGAATGGTGCAGGTGACGGCACAGCGCTCGCTGGCGCTGTTTGGTATTACTGCGCTGGCGATCGCGTTGTTGTCGGCCTTGATTATTGCGCGCTCGATCGCGCGGCCACTGGTCTCCGCCGCGCGGTTTGCCGGCAATATCGCCGAGGGCGATCTCAATGCCGATCTGCCGAGCGCCGGCACCGATGAAGTCGGCGCGTTGGTGAGCGCGCTCGATCGTATGCGCCACGGCATTATCGCGCGCGAGGCGCGCATCGCCGATCTCGCTTATTACGACAGCCTGACGCGGCTGCCGAATCGCGTATTGTTTTACGATCGGCTGCAGCAGGCGATAAAAACCGCCACGCGCGCCGGTTTGCCGTTGTCGGTATTGGTGATCGGCCTCGATCGTTTTAAGCAGGTCAACGATGCGCTCGGTCATCAACTGGGCGACGAGTTTTTGCAGCAGGTCGCACAGCGCCTGCAGCGCGTGGCGCAGCGCGAATCGGATACCGTGGCGCGGCTCGGCGGCGATGAGTTTGCATTGCTGTTGCCGACGCAGGGGGCCGAAGCCGCTTTGCTGGTAGCGCGGCGCTTATTGACGGCGATCGAAGTACCGATCGTTTTGCAGGAGCAGCCGGTCGATGTCGGCGCCAGCATCGGTATCGCCACCTGTCCCGACCACGGCACCGAGGTCGGCGATATCATGTCGCGGGCCGATACCGCGATGTATGTGGCTAAACAGGCGAACAGCGGCGTTGCACTGTTCGAGTCGCGCTTCGAGCACAGCGCCGAGCATGGTTTGTCGCTGATGAGCGAATTGCGCCAGGCGGTGGAGCGCGATGAATTTATTCTGCACTATCAACCAAAGATTACGTTGGCCGATGGCAGTTGCGGCGCCGTCGAAGTATTGCTGCGCTGGCGGCACCCGACGCGCGGCATGGTGCCGCCCGATCAATTCGTACCGTTTGCCGAGCGCACCGGCTATATCAAAGCGATTACGCATTGGGTGCTCGAGCACGCCTGCGCACAGTTATCGCAGTGGCGGCAACGCGGTATCGCGCTCAGCGCTTGCGTAAATATTTCCACGCACGATTTAATCAACCAGGATTTGCCGGAGCTGGTCGCGCGAATATTGCGTACACATGCGTTGACCGCCGAATCGTTGTGCCTGGAAATCACTGAAAGTCTGATTATGGAGGACCCCGCGAATGCGCTGGCGGCGTTGGAGAGTTTGCATCGTTTGGGAGTGCGGCTCTCGATCGACGATTTCGGCACCGGTTATTCATCGCTCGCGTACTTAAAGAAATTGCCGGTGCAGGAATTGAAAATCGATCGCTCGTTCGTGATAAATATGAGCGACGACGCCGATGACGCGGCGATCGTGCGCTCG